>DAOTXG010000255.1:0-8391 GCA_034435515.1 Anaerolineales bacterium | reverse complement strand
CTGGCCCGCCGAGCGCGAGGCGCGCCTCCCACAGCAGCGCCTCGCCGCCCATCTCGGCGATTTCCGCTGCCAGCCACTGGAACTGCTCGCGCATGCGCGGCGTGTCGGGCAGGACCCAGGCTGCGTCGTGCAGCAGGAGCGCGCCGAGGCGCTTCAACTTGCGCCAGATATACACCCGGCGCGAGGTCGGCTCAGAGGAGACCTTGTAGAGCAGGAGCAGCCAGGGCGGAGGCATCTTATAATGTAACTATGGTTACATTATAGCGCACAGAGAAAAAAAGTCAAGAGAGGAGCGCCGACTCAAAGTTTGAAAACCAACCGCTCGCGGCGAATTTGCACGCCCTACAGGCAGCGCCGCCGCTGGACGCTTCACGCAAATCCAGCGGGAGCAAGGCATACCACGCGCGGGCACAAATTGCGCTTTTGGAACGTGCTATTGATCGGGCGGCAGTCCCAAAGGGATGCTTCGCGATTGCACTGCCGCCGCCCCGCAGTGCAACTGCGGGCGAACAAAAAGCGCAGTTTACACCTGCGGGGACGCGGGCCTGGAGCACTTGTGAATAACCACTAGAAAAGGAAAAGCCCTGCGACTTAACAGGGCTTTTCCAAATTCGGATTGTGTATTCCGGTATTGCGCATTGAACGATTTACGCAATACGCAACACACAATACGGTCAGATTCCTACTCGTACCTCAACGCCTTCACAATCTCCATCCGGGTGGCCTGCCGCGCCGGGATAATCGCGGCGATCACGCCAAAGAGCAGCCCGACGGCTATCGCCGCCAACACCCCGGCCAGCGGGAACGCGTACGTCACCGGATAGCCGCCTGACCCAAGCGCGCTCACCATCACGTAGCCCAGATATAACCCGGCCAACAGGCCGAAAGCCGTGCCGGTGGCGGCCAATAACAGCGCCTCGGCCAGGATCATGCGGCGCACCTGCTTCTGCGCGGCGCCGATGGCGCGCAACATGCCGATCTCGCGTGTGCGCTCGATGACGCCGATGGCCAGCGTGTTGAGGATGGCGATCAGCGAGGGCATGGTCAGGACGAAGAACAGCACGTAGTATACGGCGAAGGCGGCGTCGAACAGCCGCTTGTTCTCCTCGTAATAGGCCCGGCCCGACACCAGGTTGAATTGCGGGTAGCGGGCCGCGATCTTTTTCAGCGCCGGCTCGACGGCGGCCGGGTCGGCCCCCGGCGCCAGGTTCACCTGGATGAAGATGTCCTCGGCCTTGCGGAAGTCTTCGCGCAGGCTGGCCTGCGACAGGTAGGCCGTCATGATCTTCGCGTTGAGATAGTCGCCGGCGATGGCGACCACGCGGTAAGGGCGCTGGCCCGCGGGCGTGGAGAGCGTGACCAGGTCGCCCACCTGCAGACCGGCTTCCGCGGCGAATGGCCCGTTGGCGATCAGCGCGCGCCCCTCGCTTAAGGCGGCGTAAGCCGTGTCAGGCTCCCCGGCCTGAAAGTTCAGGCCGGCCACCTGCGGATACGTCGCCGGGTCAATGCCGAGCAACGAGACGGCCTGGCCATTCAACGTAGACCCGGCGTAGCGCATTGTGCTTACCGCGCCCACGCCGCGCACCTGGCGCAGCTGGTCGGCCAGGTCCTGCTTCGCGCCCACGTTGCTCTGCCAGACGCCGATTGACGGGGGGAGGAGCAGATAATCGCTGCCCAGCGTCTTCCGCATAATGCCCAGGAAGTTGCCGGCCAGGCTGGTGGTCAGGCCGCCCACGGCGACGATGATGGCCAGGCCGATCATCGTCGCGCTGGCCGTGACCGCGGCGCGGGAGGGCTGGCGCGTGAGGTTGCCCTGCGCCAGCAGTCCGGTTCCCTGGCGGGCAAAAGCCAGCGCGACCAGCGCGCCGAAGACCGCGGCAATCGGTTTGACCAGGGCCGGGGCGACGAGCACCAACCCAAGCAAGAACGACAATCCCCCGGCGGCCACCAGGCCCGTATTCCCCGAAACCAGGGCAATCGCCGCCAGCACAATCAGGCCCGCGCCGAGAATGGCGCCCAGGCCGATGGCCCGCTGGATGACTTCGGCGGTCGCCGGCCGCAGGGCTTCGAGCGGCGTTACCCGGCTGGCGTCTAAAGCGGGCAACAGCCCGGCCAGCAGGGTGACGCCCACCCCCAGTGTGATCGTCATCGCCACTAAAGCCGGGCTGACGACGGGCGCGCCCAGCCGCAGGTGCATAAATTGCTCCAGTATCGGCGTCATCATCACCAGGAGCCCCGCCGCCATCAGGTAACCCAGCGTCATGCCGAGCGCCGTGCCCAGGCCGCCCTGTAACACGCCCTCGGTCAGGATGAGGCCCAGGATCGTGGGCCGGCTCGCGCCCAGCGCGCGCAACATGCCGATGTCGCGGCGGCGTTCGGCGACGACCGTGCGAAACGTGTTGAAGATGATAAAGCCGCCCATGAACAGGGCAAGGAAGCCAAACAAATTGAAGGCTGCCTGGCCGATGCGGAGGCTGGCGATCAGCTCGGTCCCGCTGCCCAGGGCGCCGAACTCATAGTCCGGCCCCAGCAACGCTTCGAGCGCTGTCTGGATCGCCTCCCGACGCGCCGGGTCAATCGAGTCGAAGTTGGCCTCGATGGTGTTGATGCGCTTGGGCAGGTCGAGCAGTTTCTGCGCTTCGTACAGCGTGATCAGCACTTCCTCGTTCCCCGGCAGGGTCCGCGCCGGGCGCAGGCCGACGATGGTCAGCGCCACGACGCCCTGCGGGGTTGGCAGTTCAAGTTCGTCGCCGACTGTCAGGCCAATCTGTTCCGCCAGGCTGGTCGTGATCACCGCCGCCAGCGTATCGTTGGGCCGCAGGAAGCGGCCCTGGCGGACGGAATAGTTGCGGACGGTCTGGGCGGAGCGCGGTTCGACGCCGATCAGCGAGATCGCGCTGATGTTGGCGCTGCGACTGAACCAATTCTGCGGCAGATTGACTGTGCGGCTGAGCGACCCGGCGGCGGCGCGCACTCCTTCGACGGCTTTCACCCGGTTCAGCACGGAAGCGGCGAAGGCCTCGCCGCTCTGGTGCGTGATCGTCAAATCCACCTGACCGGAGGCCGCGAGGAGGTTGGCCTGGAACGCCTCCAACATCGTCGGCAGTACGGTGTTCATGGCAAAGATCACCAGCACGCCAAAGACGACGGCCAACGTGGTCAGGACCGTTCGGAGTTTGCGCCCGAACAAGTAGCGCGCGGCGAGGGTGAGTTGGATGTTCATGGCGACAATCCCTCTGCCGTCAATTATAGGACGATTTGGCAAAAGGACAATCAGCCCCCTCTACGCCTATCAAGCAGGGGTCACGCCCGCCCGGCGTCAGCAGGCCGATGGCCGCCACCCACACGAGCGCCTGCACGAAGACGGTCGCGCTGTCTCTGACGCGAGGGTGGCGGGTTCGCCCGATTGAGGCGCCCGGCCTCAAGTAAAAGGCTGTCCTTTAGCGAAGTTGTTCAACCTCTCCCTCACCAGCCCCACAAACAATCTCGTCTCTGGCGCGTGGAGGGAGTGGGCCACGAGCCAGAACGTCAACCCGCCTACCAGGACGCCGCCAATCGCGACAATCCAGACCGAGAGCGCCTGGGTGTATCGCAGCCACAACAGCAGAATCGCGCCCATGTAGAACGAGGCCAGGGCCGTGCGCCACAGGCCGGGCCAGAGGCGCGTAAAGGCCAGGCCCCCCAGTCTCCGCCGCAGGCGCCACAGCAGACCGATCATCTCCAGCGTCGTCGCGGCGGTGTTCGCCAGCGCCAGCCCGCCGTGCGGCGGCCAGCCCAGGCGCGCAAACAGCCAGGCGAAGACGAAACTCAAGAGGACGTTCAAGCCCATCGCCGCCGCGCCGATGGCGACCGGCGTGCGCGTGTCACGCAGCGCGTAGTAGGCGCGCGAGACGATCTCGACGACCGAATGGCTCGCCAGCCCCAGCGTGAACCACGCCAGCGCCCACGTCACCAGCGCGGTGGAGGCGGCGTCGAAGCTCTGCCGCTGGAAGAGGAGCGCGATGACCGGCGCGCGCAGCAGCAGCAGCCCGACCGTGGCTGGCAAGGCGAGGAACAGGATGCCGCGCAGCGTGTCGGCCAGGCTGGCGCTCATGGCGTTGATCTCTTCGCGCGCGACCATCGCCGAGAAGGTGGGCAGGGCGGCAATCGAGACGCCCTGGGCGATGATGACCTGGGGCATGGTGAAGACCTGCCAGGCGTAGTTGAGCGCGGAGACGCTGCCGGACAGCATGAAACTGGCGAGCGCTGCGCTGACCAGGAAGTTGATCTGCACCGCAGCCACGCCGACCAGGCGCGGCCCCATCAACCGCATCACGTCACGCACCGCCGGGTTGCGCCACCCCACGTCCAGCCAGTAACGCGCCCCCAGGCCGCGCAAGCCGGGCAGTTGAATCGCCAGGTGCAGCGCCGCGCCCAGCACCGCGCCCCAGGCGAGGCCGTAAATCCCCAGCCGCGGAACCCACGCCAGGAGACCCAGGATCATCCCCAGCCAGTAAAACGTGGGCGCCAACGCGGGGAAGATGAAGTGCTGATGGGCGTTGAGGACGCCCATCAGCAAGCCGCTGACCCCGAAGATGACCGAGGCGATGAGCAGGAGGCGGAGAAGCGCGACCGTGAGGATTTGCTGGTCCCGCTGGATGAACCCCGGCCCGAGCACGTAGCGCACCAGCGCGGGCGCGAAGACAGCGGCCAGCAAGCCGGTAATGCAAAGCGCGGCCAGGACCAGGTTCATCACACCGCTGGCGAGCCGCCACGCGCCCTCCTGGTCGCCGCGCGTGAGAAACGCGGTGAAAGTTGGCACAAAGGCCGAGGCGAGCGCCCCGCCCGCCGCGAGATTGAAGAGGATGTCTGGCAGCCGCTGGGCGACGTAGAAGGCGTCGAGGTCGCCGCTCGTGCCAAAAGCGCGGGAGATCAGAATTTGCCGGGCGAGGCCGACAACATTGCTGAGCAGGAAGGCGGCCATGACCGTGCCAGCCGCCCTGGCGATTTGGCGTTGGGGATTTTGCACGGGCGGATTATACCCCCCACGCAATCCCGCCACAGGCTACTATAAACGTGAGAGCCGGGGACGCCAACCCCGGCTCTCTCAAGGAGGAGAAGAAGAGTTTTACCCTTCTGCAGGTAAAGATAGCATAGCCTGTCCAGGCGCGCTTGTTCCAATTCCTACGCCCACCCTACGGAATCCCTACGTTTGTGGATGGAAGTAGTCATAATAGGGCCTAAGGGCCGAGGCCGCCCTGCTCCATCAGCCGGGCCAGTTCGCCCAAATCTATCCGCGAGGTCATGTCCAGGCTGAGCGGCGTGACCGAGACGACCTGATCCACGAGGGCGCGCACGTCCGAGTCGGGTTCCAGGCCGTGCGGCTCGACGACGCGGCGGTAGTCAATGTTGGCCTTGTCTTTCAGGTTTTCCCGCTGCGGCTTGATCGGCAGGTAGTAGCGAGTGCGTGAGAGGCGGGCGACACGCCAGGGCGTCTCCGGTGTGGCGCCTGCGGGGACCTCGACTTTGAGCACGTCCACGTCAAACGGCAGGCAGAGACCGAGGAGCAGGCAGGCAAACTTCTGCGTGAAAAAGGCCGCGGTGGAAAAGTCAATGTCGGCGGAGTGGGTGTAGTGAAATTCGCGCTCGGTCTCCAGCGAGACGGCCAGGCTGGGGAGGCCGAAGCTCGCCGCCTCCAGCGCCGCGCCGACCGTCCCTGAAATGGTGACGCCGCTGCCCACGTTCTCGCCGTAGTTGATGCCTGACACGACCAGGTCCGGTTTGTCCGGCAGCAGTTCCAGCAACGTGTGCTGGACGACCTGCGCCGGGGCGCCATCAATGGCGTACGCCTGCCACGCCCGGCCATTGATCGTCAAGGTTTCTTCGTGGATGCGGCCTTCGGAATGGAGGGGCATGCTCCGCCCGGCGGCGGTGGATTGCTCGCGCGGCGCGGCCACCGTCACGTAGCCCAGCGCTTCGAGCGCGCCGGCCGCCGCCCACAGGCCAGGGGAATGGATGCCGTCGTCGTTGGTCAGCAAAATCTGTTTCTTCTCACTCACATCAGTTCATCTGCCGCAGGACGAGCACCACTTTGCCCTGCACTTCCACGCGGGAGGGGTCGTCCACGAAGATGGGCTGCATGGTGGGGTTGGCGGGCTGGAGCCGCACGCGGCCATTTTCCAGGTAGAAATGCTTGAGCGTGGTCTCGTTCCGGTCGTTGAGCCACACGGCGACCATTTCGCCGTTGCGCGCGCGGTCCACTTTTTTCATCACGACGATGTCCCCGTCGTTCACCATGGCGTCCATCATCGAGTTGCCTTTGACGCGCAGGGCGTACAGGTCGCCCGTGTCGCGCACGAGGCCGCGGGTGAGCTCGATCACTTCGTCCGTCGCCGTCTGCGGGGTGTCGCCCACCAGCACCGGCTCGCTGGCGAAGATGTACCCCGCCAGCGGCACGCTCACCATCTCGCCCGGCCTGGGGTTCTTGCTGCTGGTCGCTTCCACCAGCCGCACGCCGCGCGACACTTTCAAGTCGCGGGTGAGGTACCCGTCCTTTTCCAGCTTGTTCAGGTTATAGTTGACGACTGAGGTAGACGAGATTTTGACGGCCTCGCCGATCTGTCGAATGGTGGGCGGGTAGCCGTGCTCCCGGCTGAACTTGCCGATGAAACTGATGATGTCTCGTTGCCGGTCGGATAATTTGCCTTTAGCCATATGCGCCTCCGGTGACTGTCAGGTCAGGCCCTGTCTGGCCAAAATTCTATACCGAACACCCGTTCCAGTCAAGCACATATTTTCTATAGGCCCCGCCCAGACCCTAAGGGTCTCGGAGACCCTTAGGGTCTGACCTCAGATGTTTGCCACGACGTTGCTGAACATATTGCCGATGATCGGCCCCAGCAGGGCGAGGATGGCGAGGACGATGATCGCCACCGTGGCGAGGATCAGCGCATATTCGATTAACCCCTGGCCTGGACTGTCTGTGAGGGTAAACATAGCGTGGCCTCCCGCCGTAGGACAAGTTTCAAACTTGTCCTACTTGTTTGCGCCGGACGATTTCGCGCAACGTATCAATCGCCAGCCGCTCGCCGGTCTGCTCGTCAACGTAAAACCAGTGTTCCCCCTCGGCGCTTCAATCGTCCACAATCTGCTCGTGTCCTTCCGGGCAGATCCCGGTGGTGCAATCGTAAAAGCCTTCGTCGAACTCCGGCGCGCCGATCAGCCAACAGTTCTGGCAATACGGTTTCCGGCACTGGCCGCAATAGAAGCCGAGGAAGTCCGGGTCGGCGGCTTCGGCGGCGGCGTAATCGGCGCGGGCCAGCCAGTCGAAAAATTGCTCCAGCTCCGCGTACGGGCCGAACTTGATCACCTCGCCCATGAAATCCGTGCGCTCCAGCCGGTCTTTGTCGCGCCAGAGGCTTTCGCCGCCCGGCGCGCCGGGCAGCAGGGCAATCTCGACGGCGGCCCGCCCACAGCGGGCGCAGGGGATCGTGAGATGACGCGATTCCATGCTACAACACCCGCGCCAGCGCAGTCAGCGCCAGCACCAGCATCCCGCAGATCAGATTCAGGCGTGTGAGCCAGAGCTCCCGGCGGCGCAGCGTCTCGACCTCCGGCGCGGGGCGTCCGCGGGCTTCCAGCGCCGCCAGCCGGGCCAGTTCCGGCTGCACCCCCCACTGCATGTACCCGCCGACGAGGATCATGCCGCCCACGGCGAGGTGCTTGACCAGGATGGCCGCCGCCCAGGGATTGGCGACGCGCAACAGGCCGTCGTAGTTCTTGTTCGCCGACATCTGAATCAGGCCGGTGGCGACGAGCACGGCCAGGCTGAGCCAGGCGAGGGGGGCGAAACGCCGCTGCAAGGCGCGGATCAGGCCCTCCAACTGCGGCCCCGGCCCCAGCGCCGCCCGCGCCCCCGGCCAGACCACCAGCGCCATGAGCGCCAACCCTCCGACCCAGACCACTGTCGCCGCCATGTGCAGCCAGAACGAGAGAGCCAGCGCCCAGGTCGGCGTTGTCAGAGGATTCATAGGCCACGGTCAGACTGGCGCTAAGGACTGGCCCAGACCCTAAGAGTCTCGAAAACCCTTAGGGTCTGACTAAGCGCATTCGTCACAAGTTAAGCAAAATGCGGGCAGGTCAAGCGAACATAAGCGCGAGTCCAGTAAGATTGGAGCATGACGACGACCTCTCCTTCTGAGACTTCGGCGGGGACCGGGCCGAAGAAAAAGGCCCGTTCCGTGCGTCACACACGGGCCCTTCACCGGGATCGGAGTAAACGCCCCACGGTCGCCCCGCCGGATGAGCATGTGGCGAAGCGGCTGACAGACCTCGTCCACCCGGCGACGTTGGCGCAACTCGACTACTCCCGGCATCGGGGATTGCGCGAGCGCATTCTGAGCCTGCCGGTGA
>DAOTXG010000254.1:0-15100 GCA_034435515.1 Anaerolineales bacterium | reverse complement strand
CGCCGGATTTGCGCGAAGCGTCCGGCGGCCGGGCGGCGGATTGCACACTTGCCCTGGCGGGCAGTGCCAGGGAATCCGCCGCGAGCGTGAGAAAAAGTAGTAAGAAGTTTTGGATACTTACTTAGAAAGCCCTGATAAATGAGGAATTCACTGTTGCAAAATCCAAATCTGGATATATAATGGTCTTATAGTCAAGTTTGGGTGAAAACTAAATAAAGTTAAGAGCAGAAGGAGGTGATGCGGATAGGCATAGACTGACGGAATCCCTATTTGAAATGGTTTCCAGTTTGTCTGCGGAGGAGAACATATGCCTCAATCCATATCCCGCCGGCAGTTCCTGAAACTGTCGGCCGGCGCCATGAGCGGGGCGGTGGCGGCCGAGATGGCCGGCCTCGCCTTTGACACCCGCCCCGTGCTGGCCCGCACCGACGCCCGGCTCGTCAAGGAGGGCAAGGAAGTTCCGAGCGTCTGTCCCTATTGCGCCGTAGGCTGCGGCACCGTCGTCACCGTGGCCGACGGCAAAATCCTGGACATTCAGGGCAATTACGACAGCCCAGTTAACGTCGGCACGCTCTGCCCCAAGGGCGCGGCCACGTATCAACTGGCGATCAACCCCCATCGTTGGACCACAGCCAAATATCGCGCCCCGTTCTCGGATAAGTGGGAGGACATTGAACTGGAGAAGGCGATGGACATGGTCGCCGAACGGTTCAAGAAGACCCGCGACGAGACGTTCGTCGAGACAATGACGGTCGGCGACAAGGAGAAGGTGGTCAACCACACGCTCGGTATCTTCTCGCTCGGGGGCGCGACGATTGACGACGAGTGGAACTACATCCACCAGAAGCTGTTGCGCGCCGCAGGGGTGGTCGCCATCGAAAACCAGGCGCGTATTTGACACTCTGCCAGCGTCCCCGGTCTGGGGATAACGTTTGGCCGCGGCGCGGCCACGACCTTTGCCCGCGATCTGTCGAACTCCGACGCCATCATGATCATGGGCTCGAATATGGCGGAGTGTCACCCGGTCGCGTTCCGCTGGGTGATGAAGGCCAAGGAGCAGGGCGCCAAACTGATGCACGTGGATCCGCGCTTCACGCGCACCTCGGCCATGGCCGACATCCACGCGCCCATCCGCGCCGGGACGGACATCGTCTTCCTCGGCGCGCTGATCAACTACATCATCAACCACCCGAAGTGGAACAGCGACCCGTTCTACCGCGAGTACCTCGTCAACTTCACCAACGCGGCCACGCTCATCTCGCCCGACTACCAGGATCCGGAAGACCTGCAGGGCGTCTTCTCCGGCCTCAATACCGAAAAACGCAGTTACGACTCCAAGTCGTGGCAATACCAGCGCGACGAGGCCCTGGTCAAGCCGACTGGCGAGGAGAAGACTTACTCCGAGATGATCGCCGCCCGCGTGCCAGGCCGCCCGAAGACCGACCCCACCCTGCAAGACCCGCAGACGGTCTTCCAGATTATGAAGCGGCACTACTGGCGTTACACGCCGGAGATGGTCGAGAACGTGTGCGGCTGTCCCAAAGACCGCTTCATCCAGGTCGCCGAGACCCTGCTGGCGAACTCCGGCCGCGACCGCACGGGGGCGATAGCCTACGCCGTCGGCTGGACGCAGCACACGGTCGGCGTGCAGTTCATCCGCACCGCCGGCATGGTGCAGGCGCTCCTCGGCAACATCGGCCGGCCCGGCGGCGGCATCCTGGCCCTGCGCGGCCACGCCACCATTCAGGGGTCCACCGACATCCCCACGCTCTATCACTCCTGGTCGGGCTACATCAACGCGGCCGACGCGCGCAAGAACCACGACACGCTCAAGGATTTCATCCTGACCGAAACCCTGCCCACCAGTTACTGGGCCAACAACCCCAAGTTCATCGTCAGCTTGCTCAAAGCCTGGTTTGGCGACGCGGCCACGCCGGAGAATGACTTTGGCTACAACTCCCTGCCCAAGATCACCGGCGACCACTCGCACATACCGATGATGGTGCTCATGGACCAGGGCGGCGTCAAAGGCATGATCTGCATCGGCCAGAACCCGGCGGTGGGCGGCCAGAACGCCGAACTCCAACGCCAGGCGTTGGGCAAACTCGAGTGGCTGGCGGTGCGCGATTACTTCGAGACGGAGAGCGCGGCCTTTTGGAAGCGTCCCGGCGTGGACCCGAAGACCATCGGCACCGAAGTTATCTTCCTGCCCGCCGCGCACGTAGCCGAGGGTACCGGTACCTTTACCAATACACAACGCCTGCTGCAACAGCACGACAAGGCCGCTGACCCGCCCGACGACGCCCGCACCGATCTGTGGTTTACCTACCACCTCGGTCTGCGGCTGAAGGCGCTCTACAAGGACAGCGCCAATCCGCGCGACTGGCCTATCCAAAATCTCCACTGGGATTACCTGGACGAGGCCGAAAACGCGGAATGGCGGATCAAGGACGAGCCAAGCGCCGACCGGGTCATGCGCGAGGTCAACGGCTACACCTGGGCCGACAAGAAACTCGTGAGCGGCTTTGCCGCGCTCAAGGACGACGGCTCGACCGCCTGCGGCTGTTGGATCTACAGCGGCGTGTACCCGGAGGAAGGCAGAAACCGGGCGGCTGAGCGCGTGGCCGACGAGTGGGTCAGCCCGAAGTGGGGCTTTGCCTGGCCCGCCAACCGCCACATCATGTACAGCCGCGCCTCCGCCGACGCCGCCGGCAACCCTTGGAGCGAGCGCAAGAAGTACACCTACTGGGATCCGAACAAGGACTCCGGCACGAAGGACGCCAACGGCAACCCGATCATCGGCGCCTGGGTCAACGTCGGCGGCGACGGCATTGACTTCGCGGCGACCAAGAAACCGACGGCGCCCGCGAAAGATGGCGCCGAGGGCGTCGGCCTCAACTTCTTCGACGGCGCCAGCCCGGCCATCATGAAGCCGGATGGCAAGTTCTGGCTCTTTGCGCCGGGCGGGGCGGTGGACGGCCCGATGCCCACACACTACGAGCCGTACGAGTCGCCGGTGGCTAATCCGGTCTACAAGCAGCAGCGCAACCCGGTCGCCAAGATCTGGCCGGTCAAGAGTAATCCCTACCACGAGCTGGAGGACGCCGCGAAATACCCGATCGTCGTCTCCACCTACCGCCTGACCGAGCATTACCTCTCTGGCACGATGAGCCGCTGGCTGCCGTGGCTGGCGGAATTGATGCCGGAGTTGTTCGTGGAGATGAGCCACGAACTGGCGAGCGAGAAGAACATCCAGAACGGCGAGTGGGTAACGGTCGTCACCGCGCGCGGCGAGGTGGAAGGCCGGGCGCTGGTCACCCGCCGCATGAGGCCGTTCACGATTGACGGTAAGACAGTGCACGAGATCGGCATCCCCTGGCACTGGGGTTATCAGGGCCTGGCCAGCGGCGACGTAACCAACGACATCAGCGCGCTGGTGGCCGACCCGAACGTGAGCATCCACGAAGGCAAGGTGTTCTCGTGCGACCTGCGCGCAGGCCGCCGCAGCCAACCCGCGCCGAACTTCTACCAGCAGAACGTGGCGCAGCGCGACGGGCCGGAGCTGACCGTGGCCAGCCTGACCTGCAACGACTCGCTCGGGGAGGTGTGCAATGCCTAAGGGAATGTTCGTAGACACCTCCATCTGCATCGGCTGCAAAGCCTGCCAGGTGGCGTGCAAAGAATGGAACGAACTGGGCGGCGAGCCGGAGCACTTCGCCGACGTGGGCGGGCGGCTGAAGGCCGTAAACTTCACGGGCAACTCGTACGACAACACGGGCCGCCTCTCGGCCACCAACTGGCGGCACGTGCGCTTCATCGAGCGCGGCTCGTCGCTCGAAGGCAACATGGCCTGGTACATGATGAGCGACTCGTGTAAGCACTGCGCCCAGGCCGGCTGCCTGGAGGTCTGCCCGACGCACGCGCTCATGCGCACTGATCTCGGCAACGTCGTGGTCCAACAGGACGTATGCAACGGCTGCCGCGCCTGCATCCCGGCCTGTCCCTACGGCGTGATCAGTTACAACCGGGCGAGCGGACGGGTGAACAAGTGCACGCTGTGCGACGACCGCATCCACGCGGGGCTGGAGACGGCCTGCGCCAAGGCCTGCCCAACCGACTCGATCGTCTTCGGCGAGGTGGACGAGCTGCGCCTCCAGGCTCGCGCGCGGGTAGCCACGCTCAAAGCCCTCGGCCATACCAAGGCCCAACTGTATGGCGATACGGACGTGCTGGGCGGCCTGAACGTGTTCTACCTCCTCCTGGACGATCCAGAAGTGTACGGCCAGCCGCGCAATCCCCAGTTGCCGCAGAGAACCCTGATCCCCGGCTCCCTGTTCAGCGTTGGGGCGGCGGTCCTGCTTGGCCTTTCGACGCTGGTCGCCTTCCGGGGCCGCAACGCGCGCAGCGGCAACGGTTCAACCGTAAAGGAGGCCTGAGCCATGCCTGGTGAACTGCAAATCCCGTTATGGGAATGGTGGATCGTCCTGTACTTCTTCGCCGGCGGCATTGCCGGCGGGGCCTACTTCACCTCGGCCGTCGTCGAACTGGTGGGCCGCCCCGAAGACCGGCCCATCGCGCGCATGGGTTACTACATCGCCTTCCCGCTCTCGCTGGTGTGCGCGGTGGCCCTCATCGCCGACCTGGGCCGGCCGGAACGCTTCTGGCACATGATCGTGTACAGCAAGACTCTCCTGCCCTGGCCCAAGTGGGACTCGCCGATCTCGGTCGGCGCGTACGCGCTGCTGCTCTTCGGCGCGTTCAGTCTCCTCTCGTTCCTCGACGCGCTGGTGGAGACGGGCCGCCTGCCCTGGGCGCCGCTGCGCGAGAAGTACTCCGGCGCGCCGCGCATGGTCTACTCCATCCTCGGCGGGCTGAACGGGTTCTTCCTCGCCTCGTATACCGGCGTCCTGCTGGCGACGACCCATCTCCCAGCCTGGTCGAGCAACCCACTGCTGGGCGCGCTCTTCCTGGCCTCGGGGGCCTCAACCGGCATGGCCGCCATCGCGCTGGGACTGGTGTTGACCAAAGTAGACGTCGGCGAGGCGTGGGCGAAGTTGAAGCAGGCCGACAACGTGGCGATGATCGTCGAGATCGTCCTGCTGGTGGTCTTCGTCGCCCTGCTCTTCGCCAGCGGCAGCGGCCTGAGCGGGCTGAACCTGGTCCTGCTCATCGGCGGCGTGCTCGTCGTCGGGCTGATCCTCCCGCTGACGATGCAATGGCGCAAGGCCAAGGCGACCGCCAACGCCACCATCGGCGTCTCCGCGCTGGTCCTGCTCGGCGGTCTCGTCATGCGCGCCGTGATCGTGATGGGCGGGCAGGGCTTGATGTAATGGATTGGCAGCGGATTTTGTAACGGATGTAACGGATAGGTAGAGACGCCCCGGCGGGGCGTCTCTACAATCTTTATTTATGGAGGTCAATCATGCGCATCCTGATAATCTCACGGCCCAGATTCCCTGTGCCGCCTGATCAACTACCGGCCTTGATCCAGCGTTTTGTGGCCTGGCGGGAAAAGTATCGCTCTACCCTGGGGACGTTTGAGTTCTTCGCCGGAGGTGGAGGCGGCTTTGGTATCGCGAATGTGCCGGATGAGGCAACACTTAATCAGATAATGATCGAGTATCCTTTTACCGTATTCAACGAGCAGGAGATTCGGCCTGTGCTCGACGGCGACAAGGCTCTGGCCCAATGGCAGGCGGCCATGCAGGCCATGATGAGCGGCTCGACTTCATAACATCCTGCAGAGAAGGAAACTCCCCGCCGCGTCCCCGCGGCGGGGGAGCGTTGGAAGACACTCTCATAAGACCGATCTGAAGGAGAGATTGATATGGCCGGACGAGACGGCAAAGGCGAAGTGTTCAGCCCCGGTTCGCGCAAGCGCGACCGGACGGTGGACGACGCGTTGAAGACGATGGAGCGCCTCGCGCTCTGGCTGGAGACGGCTCGCGAGGAGAATGTGTGGCAGCAGACCGACGACCCGCTGCAAGTCGCGATGCTGCATGGCATGTTAGTCCATCTGCGGCAGGAGATTGAGGGGTTGATTGAACTGGGAGGGGACGAGGTGCGGGAAACCGCCCGCACCCTGCGCACCCTGGCCGCGCAGGAGGGCTGATGGCCCAGGGCTGGTAGGGGCAGGTCTTGCACCTGCCCCCCCTTTTGTTTACGACGTTGGAAAAACCCTGATGACCAGCGCGGCAAAGGTTGACGCACAAATTCAGGCGGTTTTGAAACGGCTGGCCGACCTGGCCCAGCGCGCGCCCGACCTGGCCGAGCCGATTGCGTTTTACCAGGAGGCTCTGCTGCTCCTGCGCGCCACCCAAGCCTCCCAGGGCATGAGGAGGCCCGTCTACTCATTAAACCTGGACAGGGACGCCATCCAGCGCAAACTGGAAGCCGGCCTACCTCTGCTGGTGGCCGAAGACCTGCCGCTGGACGTAGACGCGGCGCGCGACCTCTTTTTGCGCCTGGCGCGCCTGGCCGAGAAAACCGGCCTCCCAGGACATGGAGATGCCCGTCTACGGGGCTCCGGCGGCGCGGCCCAATCCCTGCGCTCGTTGTTCTCGCGCGGCAAGTCCGAATTGACAGGCCAGGCCGGAGATGGCGCAGCCGCCCGCTCCCTCGCCGCCGGGCAGATCCGCCGCGCCATCGAACAGAACGCGCTTGACCTTACCACCATTTGGGAAGCGCTGGCCCTCGGCGATTGGCGGCGCGCCGAACTGACGGCGGAAAGTCTCCAACTCGACGCCGACCTGCTGCGCGTGCTGGGCGAGAACAGCCTCAAACCCGCCCTGCGCGCCTGGGCGCGCGACCTGCAGAAGGTCGCCGATTTGGACGAGTGGCGGCGCGGGCAGTGCCCGATGTGCGGCAGTCCGCCGGCCCTGGCAGAGATTCAGGGCAAGGAGGGCGCGCGCCGTTTGCGCTGCGGCCTGTGCGGCGCGGACTGGCCGTACGCGCGCCTGCGGTGCGCCTTCTGCGCCAACGAGGATCACAAGACGCTGGGCTATATCATCGTGGAAGGCGAACAGGAGAAGTATTCCCTGCAAACGTGCGACAGGTGCCAGGGGTATCTGAAGACCGTCGTCACCCACGACCCGACGCCGGTAGATATGCTGCTCGTGGAGGACCTGGCGACCCTGCACCTCGACCTGATCGCCGTCGAACGCGGCTTCCAGCGCGTCCCCGTCCGGTGAGTTTCCTGGCTCTTGTTATTGAATTTACGGAATACGCAATACGGAATACGCAACACGCATTACCGCCGCTTGCCCATAACCGATGCCTAACTGGTTCAGTTTTCTGCAACGCCCGCCGGCCGCCACGCCCGACCAGGTGCTGGCCGCCCTCGGCCAGGTGCTGGAGCCGGAGGTCAACCGCGATCTCGTCTCGCTGGGCATGGTGCACAACGTCGCCGCGCGGGATGGAAGAGTGACTTTTACCATCCGCCTGCGCGAGGCGGGCAGCCCGTTGCAGGTGCCCATCGAGCGCCGGGCGCGCAAGGCCGTGCTGGCGCTCCCCGGCGTCCGGGACGTGCACATCACGTTTGAAACCGGCCCGCGCTCGCAACTGCGCGACACTTCGCGCCTCAACCTGAATGCAAAACATATCCTCGCCATCGCCAGTGGCAAAGGCGGCGTGGGCAAGTCTACTGTCGCGGTGAACCTGGCCGTCGCGCTGGCGCAGATGAAACAGCGCGTCGGTCTGCTGGACGGCGACATCCACGGGCCGAACATCCCGCTGATGATGGGCATCCCGGACGAACGACCCTTTGCCTTTGGCGAACAGATTTTCCCGCCCACCGCCCACGGGGTCACGGTGATGTCCATGGGCTTCCTCGTCCCGCCCGAAGCGCCCGTCATCTGGCGCGGCCCGATGCTGCACCAGGCCCTCCGCCAGCTTCTGCGTGACGTGATGTGGGGCCAGTTGGATTACTTGATTGTGGACCTGCCGCCCGGCACCGGGGATGTGCAGCTGACGCTCATCCAGACCCTGCCCCTAGCAGGCGCGGTGCTCGTGACCACGCCGCAGGACGTGGCGACGGGTGATGTGCTCAAAGGCGGGGAGATGTTCCGCCAATTAGACGTGCCGGTGCTGGGGTTGATTGAAAATATGAGTTATTACCTGTGCCGTCACTGCGGCCGGCCGGAATACATCTTTGGGGAGGGCGGCGGCGAGCGCCTGAGCCAGAGACTCTCGACGAGCCTCCTGGCGAAAGTGCCGCTCGACTCCGCAATCCGGCTGAGCGGCGATGGCGGTGTGCCAGTGACTCTATCGGCGCCCAAGTCGCCCGCCGGGTCGGCGTTCCGCCAGGCCGCCGAAGCCATCGCCGCCCAAGTGAGCGCGCTCCCCCGCCCGTCTG
Source organism: Anaerolineales bacterium (assembly GCA_034435515.1). Taxonomy (GTDB): domain Bacteria; phylum Chloroflexota; class Anaerolineae; order Anaerolineales; family UBA6663; genus DATDRS01. The sequence goes on along the minus strand of DAOTXG010000254.1, from coordinate 6,747 downwards.
CTCCCGTGAGTTATGCGCCCGATCCCGAACTGCGGATTATTTAGTTGCCGGGACACAGTATTTGATGACAAACAGTCGTAGCGACCTCGGTCGCTTTTATGGTTGACATGTGAACAAAGAGTTTCCAAAGATGGATGGAGTCTATCCCCTCGAATACGCTCTGTACGAAAACGGCGACTGGCAAGCGGTCGAAGGAGCGATCACCGAAGAGGCGCTGGTGTGCATTCACGTCAACGGCCAGGAACTGGCGACGTTCATGTGCACGCCGCGTGAGCAAGATGAACTTGCCCTCGGCTTCTTGCGCTCCGAAGGCATCATCCAGGGCTTAGAAGAGGTGCAGGCCCTGACGGTCTCTGCCAATGGAATGTGCGTCGATGTATGGTTGAACCATGCCCGCGCTGAACTGCCCCAGCGCCGCATTATTACCTCGGGGTGCGGCGGCGGCGTCACGTTTGACGACTTGAGTGCGCGCCACGCGCCGCTCAATACGCACACTACCATCATCCCGGAACAGGTCTTCGCCCGGATGCGCGATTTGTATCAGGCGGCGAATTTATACGGCCTCACCCAGGGCATCCATACCTCCGCCCTGAGCGACGGCGAGCGCCTGTTGTTGGTGGCCGAAGATGTGGGCCGCCACAACACCATTGACCGACTGTGGGGCAAAGCCCTCAAGCAAAACCTTTCCACCGAGGGCCGCATCCTGCTGGCGACCGGGCGGATCAGCTCGGAGATGCTGGGCAAAGCGGCCAAGATGGGTGTGCCCATCGTCGCCTCGCGCACCTCGGCCACCAGCCTGTCAGCGGCGCTGGGCCGGGCCTGGAATATTACCGTGATCGGCTACGTGCGTCGGAATAGCCTGCGCGTGTACACTGCCCCTCAGCGTCTGGTGGCCGGGGAGCAACTCTACCAAATCAACATCGCATCCCCAAACGAATAGAAACGATATCCCTCGCGCTTGGCTTCTTCATACGCCGCCAGGAGGCGCTCGCGCCCGGCGAAGGCTGAGACGAGCAGGATCAGCGTCGTGCGCGGCAGGTGGAAGTTGGTGAGCATCGCGTCCACGACGCGGAACGGGTAGCCGGGGAGGATGTAGAGGTCGGTCACGCCGGTCAGCGCGGCGATGGCCTGGTCGCCGCGCGCGCCCTGTCCGGCGGCCTCGAGCGTCCGCACGGCGCTGGTGCCGACGGCGATCACCCGCCGCCCTTCGCGTTTGGCCGCGTTGACGAGCGCCGCCGTCTCTTCGGCGACTTCGCACCACTCGCCGTGCATCTCGTGCGCTTCCGCCCGCTCGGTCTTCACGGGCGCAAAGGTGTCGAGGCCGATGTGGAGCGTCACGTATCCCAGCTGAACGCCGGCGGCCCTGATCTTCTCCAACAGTTCCGGCGTGAAGTGCAATCCGGCGGTCGGCGCGGCGGCGGCGCCGGGGACTTTGGCGTAGACGGTCTGATAGCGTCCAGCGTCGGCCAGCGGCTCGTGGATGTACGGCGGCAGGGGGACGTGGCCGACCTGCTCCAGCAGGGGCGTGATGGGCTGAGAGAACTGCACCAGCCGCCGCGCGCCGTCGAGCTCCTGCATCACCACCGCCTCCAGGCCGGGGCGCCCCTCGACCTGCAGCACGTTGCCCACGTGCGCCTTGCCGCCGACGAGCACCTCCCACATCAGCGGGGCGCGCCGCTTGAGCATCAGCAGTTCCACCCGCCCACCTGTGTTAGCCTTCCTGGTGAACAGCCGGGCGGGGATGACGCGTGTATCGTTGAAGATCAGCACGTCGCCGGGGCGCAGAAACTGCGGCAGGTCGCGAAAGGCCGCGTGGGTGAGCGAACCGTCGTTCCGGTTCAGCGCCATCAGCCGCGAGGCGTCGCGCGGCTCCAGCGGCGTCTGGGCGATGAAGTGTTCTGGCAGGTCGTAATCGAAGTCGGAAAGATTCACGCGGGTGGCAGCCGCCAGCGGCAGGAAAATCAGCGGCGGAACAGGCGGACGAGCAGATTAAGCAGGAGGGTCAGCCCGACGCTGATCAAAATCGAAGTCGCCAGCGGGAAATAAAACGAGAAGCCCTCCCGCTCAATGCGGATGTCGCCGGGCAGACGCCCCAGCGGCAGGCCGGTCCGCCCGACGAGCCAGACCAGGCCGCCGAGGAGCGCGAGGCTGAGGCCGACGATGAGGAGCCATTTACCGAGAGTAGTCATATCCATAGTTGTCAGTCAATAGTGAACAGTCAACAGTGAACAGTCAACAGTGAACAGTCAACGATGAACAGTCAACGGTGAACAGTATCCGCAAACCGGCCTACTGTTCACTGCTTACTATTCACTGCTTACTGCTCACTGCTTACTGTTCACTGCTTACTGTTCACTGACCGCTCACAGCAATTTCGGCTGTTCCCCCCCATTATAAGTCAGCCCCAGATGCTCGTACGCCGCGCGCGTCGCGGTGCGCCCGCGCGTCGTGCGGTCGAGAAAGCCTTTTTGCAGGAGGTACGGCTCGACCACGTCCATGATCGTGTCGGCTTCTTCGCTGATCGCGGCGGCGATGGTTTCGAGGCCGACCGGGCCGCCGCCGTACTTCTCGATGATGGTGCGCAGCACCCGGCGGTCAATGTCGTCGAGGCCAAGCGGGTCTACGTCGAGCAAATCCAGCGCCGCCCGCGCGACTTCGCGCGTCACCGTCCCGTCCGAGCGGACCTGGGCGAAGTCGCGCACGCGCTTGAGCAGCCGCAAGGCTACGCGGGGCGTGCCGCGCCCCCGCTGCGCGATCTCGCTCACGCCCTCCAGGTCAACCGGGACCCCTAGCAAGTCCGCCGCCCGCTGGACGATGGCCTGCATCGCGTCGAGCTCGTAAAAATCCAGCCGGTACACCGCGCCAAACCGGGCGCGCAGAGGCGCGGTGAGCAGCGCCAGCCGCGTCGTCGCGCCGATGACTGTGAACTTGGGCAGTTGCAGGCGGATGCTGCGCGCGCTCGGTCCCTTGCCAATGACGATGTCGAGCGCGAAATCCTCCATCGCCGGGTAGAGCACTTCCTCAACCGCCCGGCCCAACCGGTGCACCTCGTCAATGAAGAGGATGTCGCCCGCGCGCAGGTTGGTGAGGATGGCCGCCAGGTCGCCCGCCCGCTCGATGACCGGCCCGGCCGTGACCTTGATGTTCACGCCCATCTCGTTGGCGATGACCTGAGCCAGCGTCGTTTTGCCCAAGCCCGGCGGGCCATAGAACAAGACGTGGTCGAGCGCCTCGCCGCGCTTCTTCGCCGCGTCAATGAGAATGGAGAGATTTTCTTTGACGCGCTCCTGCCCCACAAAATTCGCTAACCGCCGGGGGCGGAGCGCGTGGTCGGCCTGGTCCTCAGGGCGGCGCTGGGGCGAGAGCAGGCGGTCGGGTGCATCGGGCATGGTGGAGATTATACAGGAAATTGAAATCCCAAATCCTGGAATTTGGGATTTTCCCCTCCCCTGGGTTACAATCCTCTGGCTTACCTCGCTCACCTTCTCAAGGAGACTCTCATGTCTGACAACGTCTTCGCCTCCAGTCATCCGCTCGTCGCGCACAAGATTGCTCTGTTACGCAGCGTAGAGACCAAGCCCAAGAAATTCCGCGAACTGACCCGCGAACTTGCCATCCTCCTGTGCTACGAGGCCACCACCGACCTGGAAACCGAAGAAGTCGAAGTGAATACCCCCATGGGCCAGGCGAAAGGCCAGGAACTGAAGATGGGCATTGGCCTGGTTCCGGTGCTGCGCGCCGGGCTGGGGATGGTGGAAGGCATCTGGGAGATGATGCCCGGCGCGGAGGTGTGGCACATCGGCCTCAAGCGCGACGAGCGCACGCTCCAGCCCCTGCAATACTACGCGAACAAGCCCGTGCGGCCCGACGTGCAGTTGTGCCTCGTCCTCGACCCGATGCTGGCGACCGGCGGCTCGGCCTCGGCCTGCTGCACGCTACTCAAGGAGTGGGGCGTCACGCGCATCAAGTACATCGGCATCATCGCCGCGCCGGAGGGCATCGCCAAACTGCGCGCCGATCACCCGGACGTGCCCATCCACCTCGGCGCGATTGACAGCCACCTCAACGACATCGGCTACATCGTGCCGGGGCTGGGGGATGCGGGGGATCGGCAGTTTGGGACGGGCTAACTACGGTGTCAACGGATGCCTGCGGCACAACGGATAAACGGATGATGAGCGCGCGTCGCATCCGTTTACGCGAAGCGGTTGCAAATCCGTTGACGCCAAGACAAGCAAAATAAGCGAGATGGGTCATGGCTCACGAAAACCTCTTCAAGGACGGCGTGACGATCATCGCCGACCAGGTGCACATCGGCGGGGATGTCGTCGGGCGCGATAAAGAGACGACGACCGCGCTCGCGCCGATGGCTGAGGCAGCGGCCGGGGCGGCCTTCCGGCTGCTCGTCGTCGTCGCGCGCCCGCTGGACGTGGCCGAACTGCCAAAGATTGCCGACCAGTGGGAACTGGTGCGCGGGCTGGGGCAGGTGGAAGCCCCGGCGCGGATCAAAATCCTCCGCCCGCCGACGATTGACGAACTGCGCGCCGAACTGAACGGCGGCTACGACGCCATCCATTTTGACGGCCACGGCGACTTTGGGCGCGTCTGCACGAATTGCGGCGCGTTCATCGCCTCCCGCGAAAACCAGCCCGCGCCACCCGCCTGCCCGCGCTGCCAGGCCTCGCTCGACGCCGCGCCCGGCCTGGGCCTGTTGTTCTTCGAGAAAGAAGACGGCACGTTCGACCTCCTCCCCGCGCCGGAACTGGCGAAGATGATCACGACGGTGACGGGTCAGCCGACCAAGTTGGTCATCCTCAGCGCGTGCCGTTCGGGGATGGGCGAGGCAGAGAGCCTGGCGCAGACGCTCGTGGACGGCGGCGTGCCGGCCGTCGTCGGCATGAAGGAAGTCGTCACGGTCGGGGCGACGCTCGCGTTCTCGCGCCAGTTCTACGCCGCGCTCGGGGGCGGCGCGACGATTGCGGAGGCGGTCGAGCGCGCGCGCCCGGCGCTGGAGCGAATCCCCAACCCCAATCCCGATTCCACCACCCCCACGCACCAACTCCCGGCGCTCCTCGGCCCCGGCGCGAACGACCGCCTAAGCCCAGCCGGATCGCCCAAAGGCGCGGTGCTCCTCGACGCCGACCGGCTGGTGGGCGTGCCGGATGCGCCGGACTTCTTCGGCCTGTTCATCCGCGGCGACCCGCCTCAGGGCCGCAAGGGATTGCTCGTCCAACTCGCCCGCGCGATGCTGAGGGGCGAGCGGCTCATCGCGCTCACGGGTACGGGCGGCATCGGCAAGACGGTGCTTGCGGGGGCAGGGGTGCGCCGGCTGGCGTGGCGCTTCCCTGGCGGCGTCTTCTATCGCAGCGCCGCGGACATCGCCGACTTCCGGCTCGACCACCTGCTCGACGCCTTCGCCGCCGTCTTCGGCCAGCAGTTTCTCACACTGCCCACGCCCGCCAAGCGCGACCTCGTCCTGTATTACCTCGGCGATTTGCGCACGCCCGCGCTCGTCGTGGTGGACAACGCGGAGACGATCTCCGACCCCGCGGTGATGAAATTCCTCGGCGAGATGCCAGCCCCCAGCGCGGCGGTGATCGCCACCCGCGTTGCGCCTGAATACGGCGGCTTTGAGATCAAAGTGGATGCGATGGCGCCGGAGGAGGGCGCGGGTTTCTTCGCCGCCGAGGTCAGTCAACGGATCAAGAATGACCCGCGCTGGCGGCGCAAACTTTCAGACGCCGACAGGCGCCGCGTGCTGGAGATTTGCGGCCTGCTGGACGGCCACCCACTGGCGCTGCTCATCGCCGCCGCGCTGTTGCGAAGCACGAGCCTGGAGGGTGCGCTCGCGCTCGTGAAGGCCAACCCCGCGCGGGGCGAGGTGGGGCGGCGCTTCGACTTCTCCTACAACCCCCTGCCCGCCGAGGAAAAGGAACTGCTCCACCGCCTCGCCGCATTTGCTTCCCATGTTGCTAATTGGGCCATACAAAACATCTGCACAAACAAGCAACTTACCGGCGACAACATTCTTCCAAACTGGCAAGCTGCACTAGCCGAACTTGTCCGCAAGTCATTTGTCGATATGCTCGAATTTAGCGGCGAGGATGAAAAGGGAAACGAGATCACCATCAACCGTTACCGCCTACACCCGGTGATGCGCCAGTACGTAGCGGGCAAAGCCGGGCCGGAGGCCATGCGTCAGCACAATCTTCAATCGTCTAATCTGCTTCTCTCCTTCGCCCGTGCATTCAAGGAGGACTTCGACGCGCTGGAGGGCGAATTGCCAAATTTGCTGGGCGCGATGGATTGGGCGGATGGGGCGTGGAGGGTGGAGCGTGGGGCATGGGGCGAGGAAGCGGCGAGGGTGGTGATGGAGATGATGTGGGGATTGGCTTCTCCCCCCAGTGGCGGATTCTTGGTGATAAGAGGCCATTGGAATGAAGCCCGGCGACGATTGACGCAGGCCGCCGAAGCCGCAAAGCAAATTGGAAACGTGGAGGATGAAGCCGCGTTCATGGGCAACGCGGCGATTGTGGCGCAAAGTCAGGGCGACATCGCGGGCGCACGCTCGGGACATGAAAGAGTCAAAGCCATTTTTGAGAAGGCTGGGCGCAAAGATCGGGTAGCAGTGGCCCTGCACCAACTCGCCATGCTCGCGCAGGCCACGGGCGACCTGCCCGAAGCCCGCCGCCTCTACGACCAGAGCCTGCAACTGGCGCGCGAACTCGGGGACAAGCAGGGCATTGC
>DAOTXG010000253.1:0-3701 GCA_034435515.1 Anaerolineales bacterium | reverse complement strand
GGCCTGGAGTTCGCCACCATCTTTTCCAACATGGGCAGCCGGGTGACGATTGTCGAGTTCCTGGACCGGGTGTTGGCGACCCTGGACCCTGAAATCTCCGCGGCGATTACCGAGGAGCTGAAACTCCACGGGGTCAGAATCCTCACCGGGCACCAGGTGCTGTCGGTGGAAGAGGGCTACGTGGTCGCCGAGAACCGCGCCACGCGGGAGATCGTCGAGATCCCTGGCCGGGCCGTGCTCATCGCCATCGGCCGCGAGCCGGTGATCGAGAAGGCGATGTTCGACCGGCTGGGCATTGCCTACTCCCCCAAGGGCATCGGCGTGGACGACTACTTGAGCACCAACGTGCCCGGTATTTGGGCCGTTGGCGACGCCACCGGCAAGTCCATCTTGGCGCACGTGGGTATGCAGCAGGGCATCGTGTGCGCCGAGAATATCATGGCCGCGCCCGGCGCTCCGCTCCGCCCGATGGACTACGGCGTGATCCCGGCCGTGGTCTACACCATCCCGGAAGTGGTCTCGGTCGGCCAGGCGCCGGAAGCACAGGAGGGGGTACAATCCTTCAAGGTGCCCTTCTCGTCCAACCTGCGGGCGCGCATTGAAGCCTATGAGGAGGGCTTCGTCAAGGTCTGGACCCAGGATCACACGGTCGTGGCGGCGCAGGCCGTCGGTCACAACGTGTCGGAGTTGATGCAGGAACTCGCCAACATGATCGCCCTGAAGACCCCCACGCACGCGGTGGCCGAGATCATCCACGCCCACCCGACTTACTCTGAGATCACCCGCTCTGTCCTGGAATACTCGCTCGGCAAAGCGACGGACTTCATTATGCCGGGGTGATGCCATCACCCCCTCTCCCGAACCACAGGTTCGAGAGCCCCAAAGGGGTGCTTCGCGAAGGGGGCCGGGGGGTGAGGGCCGTAACGCTCTCCGTAACGATTTCAGGACGATCAGGCTTTAGAATGGAGGTCAAATGAGCGCAATACGATCTTTTTGGCAGACTTTCACCAGGCAGAAACCGCCTGAGGCCTCAGCCGCCCAGACGCCCCAGCCGGCGGCCCAGCCCCCGCGCCCCGCCGTCCTGCTCAATCTCGACATCGCGCCTAACGATCCGCTGGTGGCGTACTTCCAGGGCGCGTCCGGAGCGGTGGAGGTCGAGAAACTGCGCCTGGACTCCCCGGCGCTGAGCCGGTTGAAAAAGGATGGCGTCAAATTGGCCCTGCCGCTGGTGAGCCAGGGTGAACTGATCGGCTTGCTCAACCTCGGCCCGCGCCAGAGCGAGCAGGATTACTCCGGCGAAGACCGCGCCCTGCTCAACAACCTCTCCACGCACGCCTCCCCGGCGGTGCGCGTGGCGCAGCTCGTCCGCCAGCAGCAACTGGAGGCCCAGGCGCGTGAGCGCATGGAGCAGGAACTGCGCGTGGCGCGCCTGATCCAGCAGACGCTCCTACCCCGCGAATTGCCGAACCTGTCCGGCTGGACCGTGGCCGCGCACTATCAACCGGCTCGTGCGGTGGGCGGCGACTTCTATGACTTTATCTACTTTGCCGATGGGCGCGTGGGCTTCATCATCGGCGACGTGACCGACAAGGGCGTGCCGGCCGCGCTGGTGATGGCGACCACGCGCGCCATCCTGCGCGGCGCGGCCTGGCACACGCATGGGGATGCGCGTCCACGAGCGCCGGGCGAGGTGTTGGAGCGCGCCAACGAGCTGCTCTGCCCCGACATCCCGCCCAATATGTTCGTCACCTGTCTGTATGCCATCCTCGATCCGGCCACGGGGCGTTTGCAATACGCCAACGCCGGCCACGATCTGCCGTACCACCGGCACGCGGATGGCGTGACGGAGATGCGCGCCACCGGCATGCCGCTCGGCCTGATGCCCGGCATGAGTTACGAAGAGCGCGAGGTGATGCTCGCGCCGGACGACAGCGTGCTTCTGTACAGCGACGGGCTGGTGGAGGCCCACAACGCGGGACGCGAGATGTTCGGTTTCCCGCGCCTGAACGACCTGACCCGCCAGCACCCCGGCGGCGCGGCCCTCATCCCATTCCTGTTGGAGCAACTGGCCGCGTTCACCGGCCCCGGCTGGGAACAAGAGGATGACGTGACCTTCGTCACGATTCAACGCGCCTCACCCCTCACCCCCGGCCCCTCCCCCCTCTCCATCGCTGAGGGCGATGGAGAGGGGGGAGGGATGACGCGGCCCGCGAAGCGGGACAGCGTCGGGGAGGGGGGTGAGGACTGGCGGACATTGGCGCAGTTCGAGTGGCCCAGCGAGCGCGGCACTGAACGAAAGGCGGCGGAGCAGGTTGCGGAGGCGGTGCGCGAAGTGAACTTGCCCGCGGCGCGTTTGGAGCGGCTCAAGACTGCCGTCGCCGAGGCCACGATGAACGCGATGGAGCACGGCAACAAATATCAGCGCGAGCTGCCGGTGCACTTCACCGTGCGCGCCTCCGACAGCGCGCTCTCGGTGTCCATTACCGATCACGGCGGCCAGCCCATGCCCAAAGCGCAAACGCCTGACCTCGACGCCAAACTGGCCGGGGCGCAGACGCCACGCGGCTGGGGCCTGTTCCTGATTGAGAAGATGGTCGATGAACTGCGCGTGACGACGGACCAAGCAAAACACACGGTTGAACTCGTGCTGAACTTGAGAGGAGAGGACCATGGCCACTAATACACTGGAGGCCGCCGTGCGCCAACAGGGGAACACAGCCGTCATTGACCTGCACGGGGACATTGACGGATTTGCGGAAGAGGCGCTGAACCGCGCGTATGCGGAGGCGATTCAATCGCAACCGGCGGAGGTCCTGCTGAACTTCAAAGACGTCGAGTACATCAACAGCACCGGCATCGCGCTGATCGTCGGCGTGCTGGCGCAGGCGCGCAAGACCGGCCGCCGCCTGCTGACCTGCGGCCTCAGCCCGCACTACGCCGAGATCTTCCAGATCACGCGCCTGTCGGATTTCATGACCATCTACCCGGACGAAGCCAGCGCGCTCTCGCGCGGCCAGTGAATCAGTAGACCGTGGGCAGCCAACAGTGAGCTGGAGTTGCTGATTACTGTTCACTGTTCACTGATAGCGAAAGGAGCCTTCCATGTCCAAACCCAACGTCACCATGACCGTACGCAAGCTAAATGGCGAGCACAGCTGCGTAGACATCCACGGCGAGGTAAACGCCTTCGCCGAGAACGCCCTGATGGACGCTTACGCTCAAGCGACCAGCGGCGGCGCGCGCACCATCATCCTTAACTTCAGCGGGCTGGAGTATATGAACAGTTCCGGCATCGGCCTGCTGGTCACGCTCCTCATCCGCGCCAATCGCCAAAAGCACCAACTGCTGGCGGTGGGCCTGAGCGAACACTACCGGCAGATTTTTGAGCTGACCAGCCTGAACGAGGCCATCGGCATCTACTCGACCGAGGCAGAAGCGGTGGCGCTGTGAATTGACGACTGACGGCTGACCGCTGACCGCCGTCTGCGGTCGGTCGTCTGCCGTCCGCCCTCGAAAGGAATCTCTCATGACTACCTCAACCCCCAACACCCCTCAGCCGCGCGACAGCGGCAACTGGGCCCAACCCGTGGATAAGCTCAAGGCCGTCGGCATCCCCTCCGGCGCAATGAATTTGAACGTGGACGGCAAGCATCTCACCGGGCCGCTCAAGGGCTTCGGGCAGATGTGGCAGAAGACGTACA
>DAOTXG010000252.1:0-10013 GCA_034435515.1 Anaerolineales bacterium | reverse complement strand
TTGATAAGTAGGGATTCTTTAACATTTTCTGGAAGGCGGAGGGTTGGATAGAGTTTCTTGAGCTTGATGCGTGCGTCTGCCGTTGTGAAACGCCAATCCACCGTTGCGCCATTGGAGTTGCGTTCAGTCTCCCAAGCCCCGGTCTCCTGGGCCAAAGTCAGCGGATCAGGAATATACCCCTTCAGACATTGGCGGCTCAGGACACTCAATTCGATTTCTGCCATATTGAGCCAACTGCCGTGCTTGGGGGTGAAGTGAAATTCCAACCGGTCCAGAATGCGTTTGGCTTCGGCGGGTTCGAATACTTCATACAGGGAGGAAGGAGCATGCGTATTCAACTGGTCTTCCACGAGGACACAGCGTTCGGCCTGTGGAAAATGCACGGAGACCAAATCATGCATACAGATCGCCCAATCGGCTTTGGTCCGGCGCTCGGTCACTTTGATGTGACGCCAGTTCTGAAGGGGTGCGAAGAACATGAACAGATTGGCGGTACCTTCGCGATGATACTCATAATCATAGCGTTCTGGCTGACCCGCTTTCAGCGGCAACGCTTTGCGGGTCTCGCTCACCAGTTGAACCGGGGTTTCGTCAAAACAGACCAGGGGATACTTCGGATCCTCAGCGCGCTGATAGACATCCAACACGTCTTCCATCTGATAGACGAATTGGGCGTTGCTCTTGGGCGGGATACACCACGCTTTCCTGAGCCACGGCTTCAGTTCGTTTTCGGCCAGCACTTGGCGAACGGTTTCGTGAGAAAGCTCGTTCACATATTCCAAGTGAACCATCTGGTGTGCCAACAGACGCAAGCTCCAACGCCGGTGACCCGGGGGCGGAGTACTGCACGCCAGCGCAATCAGATAAGCTTCCTGAACCCCATCCAACCGGCGCTCATACTTTCGCCGAGTTGGATGAGGGCACAAGGCCTCCTCGAAGCTTTGCTCGATAAATCGCTGCCGGACGCGCTGGATGGTGGGCAGGCTCACGCCCAGCGCTCCCCGGATCTGCTGGTCGGTCCAACCTTCATGCGCCTTCAAAAGAATGCGGGCATGGGTAATTTTCCGCACGCGTTGTGTCCCAGCTGTGATCAGGTCGTTCAGCAATGCCTGTTCCTCTTCACTCAAGTCGACCATATATTTCTTAGCCATAGCTGTCTCCTTTGTGCGGAGACAGGGTAATACAAGTTCACTTATCAAAGCATGCCTGACAGACTACTACGATGAACTCACCTACAAGTTGATCGGCCTGGCAATGGCCGTTCACAATGAATTGGGGCCTGGATTTTCAGAGGAAATTTATCAACGCGCGATGAGGGCAGCCATGACCGAAGATGGCGTCCCACATGACCGCGAGTTCGTGATAGAGATACGCTTTCGAGGGCAAGTGATAGCTAAATTTGAACTGGATTTGGTGGCCGATAAGAAGGTCATCCTGGAGTTGAAGGCCGTTACTGCGCTGGCGCCAGCTCACGAACAACAACTCATCGCCTATTTGGCGGCCTCGGGTTTGCCGCTCGGATTGCTTATCAACTTCGGCGCCGCCAGCCTCGAATACAAGCGTATCTTTCCGCCGAAGGCCGTTCAGTCCAGTTCGGCCTACAAGAAGCGTCAACTCTCCCAATCCCAATAAATCCGTTCCATCCGTTCAATCCGTTGACTCTCAAACCGTTGACTCTCAAAGACACCATGAAGAACCTCGACCTGATCGCCGACCGCATCCGCGCCAATTTTGCCGCCAAGAACGCCGCCCGTGACGCGGCGCTCGAACGGTCGCGCACGCTCATCCGCCACTGCGCCAACGCCATCCGCGCGGCGCACCGGGACGAGCGCGAACTGGCGCGCGAGCACATCGCCGCCGCCAGGGAGATCGTCGCGGCCATCCGCGCCGACCTGGCGCCCTTTCCCGACCTCTACCACGCGGGCTACACCCAGGACGCGCTCAAGGAATTCGCGGAGGCCAACATCGTCTACGCGCTCGTGGGCAACGAGCCTCTGCCCGAGCCGGAAGAACTGGGCGTGGAGTACGCCGCCTACCTCAACGGGCTGGGCGAGGCGGCCGGCGAGCTCCGGCGGCGGTGCATGGACATCATCCGCCACGACCACTCGGACGAAGCCGAGCGGCTGCTCGAGGCGATGGACGACATCTACTCGCTGCTGGTGACGGTGGATTATCCCGACGCCATCACGGGCGGCCTGCGCCGCACGACCGACCTGGTGCGTGGCGTCACCGAACGCACCCGGGGCGACGTCACCGTGAGCCTGCGGCAGTTCAGGTTGCAACAAGCCTTGCGGGAGTTTGAGGGGAGGAGGGTGAAGGAAGAAAGAAGTGATGAAGTAAGGAGTAAGAAATAAGGAGTAAGGAGGGGCGGCGCATTCCTTGCTTCTTACTCCTTGCATGTTAACTATGCGCGTCATTCGGGCCTCTGAGATTGGCGAATATGTCTTCTGCCGCCGGGCGTGGTGGCTGCGCCACGTGCAGGGCCTCGCCTCCGCGAATGTGCGTGACCTGGAGGCGGGCGCGGCCATCCACGCGAAACACGGTTGGGCCGTCCGGCTGGCCTCGGCCCTGCGGATGCTGGCTTTCCTGCTGACCGCTGCCGCCATATTGCTGGTCCTCACCTCTCTCGTCTCCCCTCCCTGACCTTACTCTTTACTCCTTACTCATCACTTCATCTCTTCCCGTCCCCATGCTGCCTTTCATTCTAGTTCTTCTGGCTATCCTTTTATGGTTTATCGCGCGCCGCGTCCGCCAGGCCTCGGGCTTGCCTCGCGGCGAAGTGGTTTATAGCGACATGGGCGGCTGGGGGCGGCTGGAGAGGCCGCTTTTTTCACAGCGGCTGTTGCTCACGGGCAAGCCGGACTACCTGGTGCGGGCCGGGGCAGGGTACGTCCCGGTGGAAGTGAAATCCACTCGCGCGCCAGCCAGCGGGGCTTATGCGGCGCACATTTATCAGTTGGCGGCGTATTGCGCGCTGGCGGCCGAGGCCTATGGCGTCCGCCCGGATTACGGCCTGATCAAATATGACGATAAAACCCTGCGCGTGGATTTCACGCCTCAATTGGAGGCCGAATTGGTAGACTTGCTGGAGGAAATCCGCGCGGATGGCGAAGCCGACGAGGTAGCCCGCTCGCACGATTCGGCGGCCCGCTGCCGCGCGTGCGGGTTTAGAGGGGTGTGCGAGGAGAGCCTCGTGTGATTTCACCGCTCGCCTGTAGGTGTGCACGCAGAGATTGTCATCCGTAGAGACGTTCCGGTGGGACGTCTCCCGCAAACGCCCCCTGGGAGACGCCTTGCCGGAGACGCCCCACCGGGGCGTCTCTACGAATAGGCCGATGGAGGATGAGGTAGGCTATAATTCTCCTCAACTCATAACGCAAATGTCTTATCACCTGCACTCTCACTGGAGCAATCCGCCGCCGAAACGGGTCATGGTCTTTTACCATCCTCAAGTTGGCGGTTCGACGGCGCTGGCGGACGAAATCGCCGATTACCTGGACGACCCGCTCGGCGGCGCGGTGCTCAAGACCTCGATCGAGGACTTCGAGGCGCGCGAGCGCATCGGAGAGCAAGATATGCTCATCGTCCTGGGCGGCGACGGTTCCATGCTCCGGGGCGGGCGGTTCGCGGCTTTGCATCAGGTGCCCGTCCTCGGCGTGGACCTGGGGCGCCTGGCCTTCCTGGTCGAGGCCCAGCCGGACGAGTGGCGGGAGGTGCTCGACCGCGTGCTGAAGGGCGACTACCGCATCGAGGAGCGGATGATGCTGCGCGTCGAGCACCGACGCGACGGCCAGCTCAGCGGCGCGTACGAAGCGCTCAACGAGACGGTGGTGGGGCGCGGGGCGCTCGCCCGCCCGGTGCGGCTGAAGACGATGATTGACGGCGGCGAGTTGACCACCTACGTGGCCGACGGCCTGATCGTCGCCACGCCTACCGGCTCGACGGCCTACGCGTTGGCCGCCGGCGGCCCGGTGCTGCCGCCCGAACTGAAGAACATCCTGCTCATCGCCATCGCGCCGCACTTGAGCATGGATCGCGCCATCGTGCTGGCGCAGGGGGCCACGGTCGAGATCGTCGTCCGCACTGACCACCAGGCCATCCTCAGCGCCGATGGGCAGGTGGAGGTGTCGCTGCTCGACGGCGACCACGTCTGCGTCCGGATGAGCGACCACGCCGCCCGCTTTGTGCGCGTGCGCCCGCCGTCCTATTTCTATACCAGCTTGATGTCGCGGATGACTCAAAACCCTGCGGCTGCTCTGCACAAAATCAAATGAAAGGCGCGCCTCCCGGTAAACTTCAATGACTGACCAGGCTCTCTCCGATGCGCTGTTCTGCGCCAATCATCCTCAGACGCCTACCGCGCTCCGCTGCAACAGATGCGGCAAGCCCATCTGTACCAAGTGTGCGATGCGCACGCCCGTCGGCTACCGCTGCAAAGAGTGCGTCTCGGCGCAACAGCAGATTTTTGAGACGGCGGAAGCGCAGGATTACGTCCTGGCCGCGGTCGTCGCCGCGCCGCTGGCCGCCATCGCCGGATTTCTCGTCGTCCAGCTCGTGTGGTTCACCATATTCCTCGCGCCCGTCGCCGGCGGGATCATCGCCGAGCTCGTGCGGGCCGCGGTGCGCCGCCGCCGGGGGAAATATCTCACCTGGGTGGCGGCGAGCGCCTTTGCGGCCGGCTGCCTGCCGCTGATCCTGTTCATGCTCTTCGCGCGGGGGCCGTTCGGGACGCTGTGGGTCCTGATCTACGCCGTCATCGGCGCGAGCACGCTGTATGCGCGGCTGAGAGGTATTTCAATCAATTGAAGGAGTCGTAGGAGCGGCTTGCAGCCGCGACAATGTATGTTACGCGAACTGACGATCAGCGATTTCGCCATCATTGACGCGCTCCGGCTCGAACTGGGGCCGGGCCTGGCGATTTTTACGGGCGAGACCGGCGCGGGCAAATCCATCATCATTGACGCCGTGGACCTGCTCCTCGGGGGTCGGGCCGATGCGGCGCTGGTGCGCGCGGGGGCCGAGGTCGCCCGCGTGGAGGCGGTCTTTACGCTCGACGCCCCTTCGACCGGCTCAGAGCCGGAGGTGCGCGCGGCAGTGGAAGACATCCTCGTCCGCGAGGCGCTGCTGGACGACGCCTCAGCGCAGGTCACGCTCGCCCGCGAGGTGCGCCGCGAGGGCCGCAACGTCTGCCGGGTGAACGGACGCACCGTCAGCCTCGCCATTTTGCGGGAGATCGGCCAGCTGCTGGTGGACGTGCACGGCCAGAGCGAGCACCTCTCGCTCCTCCGCACTCGCGAGCACCTGTTCCTTCTCGACCGCTTCGGCAGCCTCGACGACCAGCGCGAAGCCCTCGCCGCCGTCGTGCGCGAGCTCCAGGCCGTGCGCCGCGAGCTCCACGAATTGCGCCGGGCCGAACGCGATCGGGAACGCCGCCTCGACCTGCTTGACTTCCAGATCAACGAGATTGCTTCCGCCAGGCTTAAGCCGGACGAGGACAAAGCGCTGCTCGAGGAGCGCACCCGCCTGGCCAACGCCGAGAAACTGGCCGCCCTGTCCGACGAGGCCATCCGCGCGCTCTCCGACGGGAACGACGAAACGCCTTCGGCCGCCGACTTGCTCGGCGAGGCCGCGCGCGCGCTGAACAACCTCGCCAAAATTGACCCGGCGCTCGTCGAACAGCGAGACTTGTCGCAATCGCTCAGCGTCCAGTTCCGCGAACTCGCGCGCGACCTGCAGGATTACCGCGACCGCGTCGAGTTCAACC
The DNA here is from genome assembly GCA_034435515.1 of Anaerolineales bacterium. Taxonomy (GTDB): domain Bacteria; phylum Chloroflexota; class Anaerolineae; order Anaerolineales; family UBA6663; genus DATDRS01. Next base: position 4,249 of record DAOTXG010000252.1, on the reverse strand, counting down.
CCCGGCGGCTGGACGCCGTCGAGGAGCGGCTCGACCTGATTAAGAACTTGCAGCGCAAGTACGGCGCGACGATTGAAGAGGTGCTGGCTTACGGCGAACAGGCGGAGGCTGAGCGCGAGCGCCTGACGCACTCCGGCGAACACCTGGCGGAATTGGAACAGAAGGAGGAAGCGTTCCTGCGGCACATCGGCCAGCGGGGCGCGCGGCTGTCCAGCGCGCGGCGCGCGGCGGGCGAGGAACTGGCGCGGGCCGTCGAAGCCGAACTCGGCGACCTGCGCATGGAAGGCGCGCGCTTTGGCGTGGATATGCAAACGGAAGACGACCCGCAGGGCGCGTACTGCGACAACCGCCGCGTGGCGTTTGACGCGACGGGCATTGACCGAATCGAGTTCTTAGTCGCGCCCAACGTGGGCGAGGGCTTGAAGCCGCTGGTCAAGATCGCCTCGGGCGGCGAGACTTCGCGGCTGATGCTGGCCCTGAAGAGCGTGCTGGCCCGCGCCGACCGCACCCCCACGCTGATCTTCGACGAAATTGATCAGGGCATCGGCGGGCGCGTGGGGGCCGTGGTCGGGCGCAAGTTGTGGGGGCTGGCCGCCGCGCACCAGGTCTTTTGCATCACCCACCTGCCGCAGCTGGCGGGTTTCGGCGATCAGCACTTCCGCGTGGAGAAGATCGTGTACGGCAACCGCACGGTGACGCGCGTCGTCCCGCTGCGCGACCGGGAGCGCGTCGTGGAACTGGCGCAAATGCTGGGCGGAGCGGGGGAGAAGACGATGCAGAGCGCCGAGGAAATCCTGTCGCACGTGCTGGCGGCTAAGGCGGCGCTTCAGCGATAAAAAAAAGAGCGGCCAGATGGCCGCTCCTCGTTCAGTCGTGCGCCGCCTGTTCCAAAGGGCCGCTGAATTCGTAAAGCAGATCGTCGGCGGCTTCGCCGTGTTCGTAGTCGCTGTCGTAACCGTAACCGCAGATGCGGCAATAGCCGGTCACCTCAAAGCCGCCCGGCGTGGCTCTGATTTTCGTCACCAGGCCCAACAGATTGCAGTAGGGGCATTGCGCTAAGTCCATTTGACTGTCTCCTTTCCTGAAGTTTGCTTCATTGTAACAGCCAAAAATTAAGCGAAGATAAAATCCCGTTCAACTTATCCAGCATGTCCCCGCCGCTTTGCCATCGCCTCACCGGTTTCTGCTTGACTATTACCTTGCTTTTGACCTCCTGCCGCTCCGCGCTCGCCCCTGCTCCCCTGCTCCCCCGCACCCCGGTCTCCTCATCGGCTCTCGCGCTTTCGCCCGACGGTGCCCACCTCGCCGCCGTCAATCCTGATTCTGACTCGACTACCCTCGTTGACGTACAATCACTTCACGTCATCGCCGAAATCAAAGTTGGTCGAGATCCGCGCACACTCGCCTTTACGCCCGACGGCGCACTCGTGCTCGTCGCCAATCGTGGCTCAGACTCTCTTTCCATTATTGACGCGGCATGGGGATGCCGCTGCCACGCGGCATGGGGATGCCGCTGCTATGTAACCGCGGGATGCCGCTGCTATGTAACCGATCTTCCCTTGCGGGGGCAACCTTATGGCGTCGTGGCCGACGCCGACTTTGCTTACGTGAGCCTGTCCGCGCTTGAGCAGATTGCGGTGATTGACCTCCACGCCCGCGCGGTCGTGCGCCTTATCGCCATCGAACCTTTCCCAACCGGCCTCGCGCTGGCCGGCGACTCGCTGTACGTCACGCATCTTTACTCGAGCCGCGTGACCTGGATTGACCTGCGTTCCTGGGCCGTCAAGCAGGTCATCGCTGCGGACGACGATGCGAACCTGTCACAGTTCATCGCCCTCTCGCCTGACGGCCAGCGCGCCTATCTCCCGCAGACGCGCTCGAATTCCATCAACCTCCACCTGACTCACGACTCGACCGTGTTTCCAGTCGTCAGCGTGATCCGGACATTGGGTGTTGACGAAGCGCCGGATGTGTCGCTTATTGACCTGCACGTGGCCGACCGGCCTGTCAATCTTCCCTTTGCCGCCAGCGTCAGCCCCGACGGCAAGACTCTCTACGTCGCCAACGCGGGCAGCGACGACGTTTCAGCGATTGACCTGGCGACCGGGCGGGGGGCCGCGCACCTCGCAGTTGGCCGCAACCCGCGCGGCCTGGCTCTTTCACCAGATGGCTCACGCCTCTACGTCAACAACACACTCGACGGCACACTCTCTATCTTTGATCTCACGCCTTCAAACTCTCAAACCTCCACACCCCCACACACCTCTCCCCTGCTCCCTCGCACCCTGGCTATTACAACCATCCCTCTGCCCGAGCCCCTCCTCACGGGCAAGCGCCTCTTCCACTCTGCCCGCCCGCCGATGTCCATCGGGCACTGGATTTCCTGCGCCTCGTGCCACTTCGACGGGGGGAGCGATGGCCGGACGTGGCTCGGCTTCCCCGACGGCCCGCGCGACACGCCGGCGCTGTTCGGCGTGGGCCGCACGCCGCCTTTCCACTGGACGGGCGACCTCGACGAGCTGCAGGATGTCGAGCTGACGATCCGCCAGATCCAGCACGGGGACGGCTTGCTTCGGGGCGAAGCCTTCGACTCGCCAGGGCAGCGGAGCGCGGGGCGTTCCCCCGATCTTGATGCCCTCGCCGCGTACCTGGCCTCGCTCGAACCGCTGCCGTCACCGTATGCTAATGGCGAAAGAACGCAGGAAACTCAGGGAACTGAGGGAACTCAAGGAACTCAGGGAAATCGAGGAACTTTGACCGAGAGCGCGCGGCGCGGCGAGCACGCTTTCCGGCGCTGGGGCTGCGCGGGCTGCCACGCCGCTCCCCTCTACACTGACCGGCAAACGCATAAAGCCGACGGCGAGGCTTCGGTGCTTATTGACACGCCGTCGCTCCTCGGCATCTGGGCGACCGCGCCCTATTTTCACGACGGCTCCGCCGCTACCTTGCGCGATACCCTCTTCGCCAAAGGCTTCCACAGCATGGGGTTTGCGATGGGGCGGGAGGAGGTGGAAGACCTGGTGGCGTTTTTGAAGGCGTTGCCGTATAGAGAGGGGAACTGAAGGAACTCAGGGAACTCAGGGAACCTACGCCTATTGAGTTCCTTCAGTTCCCTGAGTTCCTGTAGTTCTTCACCATGTTGCCTCTTGACAAACAGAACGCTTATCGAAAACAGTATGCTCGCCTTAATCCCGGCTGGCGTCCGAGCGGCGAAGAGTTTGAAGCGCTCGTCCGCAAGCACATTGGCCCGACCGTCCGCGTGCTTGACCTCGGCTGCGGGCGCGGCGGGGTCATGGAACTCTTCTGGCGCGAGGTGAGACTGGCTATTGGCCTTGATCCGGACTATGGCTCGCTCGCTGGGCATCGCACACGAACCTGGAGCTCATCAGACCTTTCGGGTCTGGCCAGAGTGGGGATGCCCCTTGTTTGCGCCCTGGGCGACGCTCTGCCATTTCCTGATGAGTCATTCGATTTAGTTATCGCCCTGTGGGTGTTAGAACATCTCGCCCAACCGGGACGCGTCCTCGGCGACATCCACCGCGTCCTCGTCCCCGGCGGGCGCTTCCTCTTCCTCACACCCAACGCGCACCATCCCCTGATACTGTTCAACCGTTTCAGCTGGGCTTTTCCAGCGGTGCAGCGCGTGCTCGTCCCGCGCCTCTATGGCCGCGCCGAGGCCGACACCTTCCGCGTGCGCTACCGGGCCAACACCCTCGCGCGTCTGCGCGCGCTGGCCGAGGCGCATGGCTTCCGGGTCATTTCCTTCCGCGCCATCAAAGACCCGACCTATCTGGCGTTTAGTAATTGGTTATTTGTAATTAGCGTGGCGTTGGAACGGATATTGCCGGAGGGGTGGGGGGTGCATGTGGCGGGGGAGATGGAGTCGGTCAGCGGATTGCCTTCGGCATAGCGGATTAGCGGATGCGGGTGCTCAGACGCCGCTTCATCCGCTAATCCGTTACCCTATCCGCTGACAGGCTACCACAGCGGGTGGAGTCGGTCAGCGGATTGCCTTCGGCAGAGCGGATTAGCGGATGAGGAGGCTCGGGCGCCGTTTCATCCGCTAATCCGTTACCCCATCCGCTGACCGGCTGTCCGTTGCCACAGCGGGTGAGTCGGCCAGCGGATTGCCTTTGGCATAGCGGATTAGCGGATCGAGGCTGCTAATCTGCTATAGAAACAGTGTAAAAACAGGCGGTTTCTTTGATTCGCCCGTTGCTCCTCAGCGGAACTGCAGCGGGTAATCTTC
>DAOTXG010000251.1:0-7881 GCA_034435515.1 Anaerolineales bacterium | reverse complement strand
GACGATGCTGGGCCGCGCGCCGCGTATCATGTCGCACGAAGACGAAGAGATTTCGGTGGCGCTGGCCGAGGTGTTGCGCGCCGAGGGCATTGACCTGTACACCAGCGCGCCGGTCTTGCGCGCCGAATACGAGGGGGACGAGAAGGTTGTTGTCGCGCAAATCGGCGGCGAGGAGCGGCGCTTCAAAGCTGACGAAATTCTCTTTGCCGGAGGGCGTGTCTCGCGGGTAGAAGGGCTTCGCCTAGAGCAGGCCGGTGTGGAACTATCGCGGGACGTCATCCAGGTGGGGGATACGTTGCAAACCACCATGCCTAATATCTGGTCTGTCGGCGATGCTAACGGCGGGGCGATGTTCACGCACCGGGCCACCTACGATGGACCGCTGGCCGCGCTGAATGCGGTGCGCGGGTTGAAGAAGAAAGTGGATTATCGCGTCGTGCCGCGGGCGGTGTTCTCCGAACCGGCGGTAGCGAGCGTGGGCCTGACGGAGCGCGAGGCCCGCGAGGCTGGGCACGAGGTCAAGATCGGCAAGCACCTCTTTGCCCACACCGGCCGGGCCAAAGCCATTGGCCAGACCGAGGGGTTCGTCAAAATCGTGGCGGATATGAAGACCGATGAAATTCTGGGTGCATACATCCTCGGCGCCCACGCCGATATCCTGATTCACGAAGTCGTGGCGGCCATGTACAACCATGGCACCGCCGAGCCTATCGCTAAATCCATTCACATCCATCCCACGCTGAGCGAGGCGGTGAAGAGCGCCGCAAAGGCGATTGGGGCTGCCCCAGTGATCAAGACTGGCGAGTAAATCGAAGAGCAACTGGTTTGATGCTAGTGTTCGTTACCCTGCCGCTGCTGATCGCCCTCACCGCTGGGACGGCCTTCAGCGCGCGGTTGGCCCAAAACACATTCCTCGTCGGCGTGATTTCGACCGTCATCTTCGTCGGCGGGCTGGCGCTGGCGTTTAAGTGGACAGGCGAGGCCAAACCACCGCTCCCCGACATTTACGCGGGAGTTCCCAAAGTAACGCTGGTCACCTCACCGGCCTGCGGGGCGGCGTGCGAAGATGGTAAGGCGGTGTGGCGCGCGGCGCAAGGGCAAGTGAACTTCAAGCAGGAGGTTGTTCAATCTGAGATTGGAGGCAGAAAAAATGAAGACAACGCATCCGGCCCGTACCCCGCGTCTTGAGCATTTGTTCGACGCCGAACTTCAGTATCAGCCCGGCATGGAGGCCGTCGTGCCCGCCCAGGGCCGGGAGGGCGAACTCATTGGGAGCGGCGACGGCAGAATCACAGGCGAGAAGCTGCGCGGCAAAATTCGCTGGTCCATGTTCTCCGCCGAGTGTGTCTATCTGCTGGTTCAGGCCGGGGTCACGCCCTCGCCGGGCCAGCACTTGTGCACGACCAACCCGGGCGGGGTGATCGAGACGGACGATGGCGCTCAGATCCGGTTTGACGCCAAGGGTTACGGCCTTCGGGGGTACGATGCAACCCGTCCGCACCTGTGGCATCTGACCATGGCACTGCAATTTTCTACGACGGATGAACGGTATCAGTGGCTCAACACGACCCTCGGCGTGTGGGAGGGCGAATTCGACGAACATACCGCCCAGGCGCACTACCGGGCTTATGCTCAGGTAACGCCTGACCGGATTGAAGAACTGGCGAGGATCCTGGAAAGCAGCCTGAACGCAAGCTTCAATCCACAAGGCTACACTCTTGCCCGTGAACTCATCCTTCTCCTGGCGGAAGGGCAGCCGGTGTCCCCGGAACGCATCGCCAGAGTGCTCGGGCTGGCGCGCGAAGAGACGCTCGAGCTTCTCCGTCAACGACCAAGCATCGAATGGGACGAGGACGGGAACATCGTCGGCGCAGGGCTGACCCTCCGACCCACACTGCATCGGTTCCACATGCAAGACCGCACTCTATTCACCTGGTGCGCGCTCGATTCGTTGATGTTCCCGGGGCTGGTCGGGCAAACCGTTCAGGTCGAATCGCCGTGCGCGCGCACCGGTCGTCCGGTGCGGGTGACGGTGACGCCAGAAGGCGTAAAGCAGGTTGAGCCACCCGACGCTGTCGTCTCGCTGGTTGCCCCGGAAGCCTCCCCGGATGTGCGGCGCGTCTTTTGCGACTACGTGAACTTCTTCCACTCGGCGGAAGCGGCGGCTGGATGGCTGGCCGAGCATCCCGGAGCGACAACGCTCCCGGTTGCCGAGGCTTACCAGCTTGGCCGCCGCCTGACCGAATCGGTCTTTCGACACTGGGCCGGCCCGGATCATCCAGCCGCCGCTTGAAGTATGTGGGGCTTGGCGGTAGTACTGACTTCCTTGCTGGGAAAGCCCATCTCCATCTTCGCCATCCTTCAATACTGCACCACGATCTCAAAGACTTGCTCAATCTTTTCGCCATTTTTCAATTCGGCGGTCACTTTCAACTGCCACGTCCCACCTAGAGCCGAGACATCTGCCTGACCGGCGTACACGCCATTCCCTTGTGCAGCAAAAATCCCTTCCACTGTATGGGTGGGCATGCCGACCATTTCTGGCACGATCCGCACTCGCTCAATCTGATCGTCTATCGGCTGACCATCTGACCCGAGCACGCGCACCGTCACGTCGAGCGTGCCGACTTTCGGCGGATCGGGGGAAATGCTCACCAGTTCGATGCGCGGTTCGCCCGTCGTCGGCGCAGCAGCAGGGGATGATTGGCCCAGACCACAACCGGCGGCCAACACGGTCGCGAGCAGTATCGAGCAGGTCCAGGCAATGGGTTTCATGGTTGGGATTTCTCCTCTACATTTTTGGTTTGTTGCCGTCGCGCCCGATTCCACAGCCAAAGCAAAACAAGTAGCACGGCGAGCACAACGACGCCTCCCCCCATCCAGACGGCTAACCCTCCAACGGCGCGACGGGCGATTTGATCGGTCGCGGTCATGATGGGTGCCATCGTCTGCGGCAGCAATTCGATGATGCCGGCCGCGATTAGAATCGCTCCGCCCATCCAGATGAAGGCCGTGCGCCTTTGACGCGCAAACCTGGCCGCAACCGCATTGAACTGTTCGGATGCTGTCGCAATGACAACCGGCGCAGACATGCCCAACCCGAAGGCCAGCAGCGCGAGCGCGCCGCCGAGGATGTCGCCGTTCAGCGCCGTCCGGCTGAGCACGGCAAAGAATAAGGGGCTGGCGCAGGCCGGGATGTCCAGGCCGAACAGTAGGCCGAGACCGACTGCCATACCACGCGACTGCTCCAGCCAGGTACCAAGGTTGAGACTGGGGAATGGCAGCGGGCGGTAGTGACCAACGATGAACACAATCCCGAGGACGATCAACAGGATATCAATTGCCTGCTGATACCGCACCGTCGCCAGCCCAATCCGGTCCACGGCCAACGCGAACAGCAGACCCACCAGGCTGAGAAAGAGGGCGCGCACACCCGCGAAACGCAGCGCGCTCGCGATCCGCTCGACCTTTGGCTTATCGCGTAAGTAGCCGAGCAGCAGCGCATTGATGGCAAACGCGCACGGCGTGGCCGCGCCGATCCCGCCCAACCCGAAGGCCAGCAGGATGAACCCGAGCGACACCCGTTACTGCTCCGCTTCGAGCCGACGATTCTCGATGATGTGGCAGACGCAGCCGTTGGCCACCAGCACCTGGGGCGGCAGCGCCGCCGCCTCGGCGTGCAGTGTACGCAATTCTCCCCGCAGCGCACGCAGGCCGGCGATCTTGCGCTCGACTTCTTTGATTTTCGCCTCGAGCAGACGCAGCACATAGGGGCAGGGCGCTTCGCCGTGATCGCGGAAACTCAGGATTTCGCGGATCTCATCTAACGGCAGGTCGAGGGCGCGCGCCTGCCGGATGAAGTCAATCCGCTCCACCTCGTCCGGCGTGTAGGTGCGGAAGCCGCCCTCGGTGCGTCCTGGTTTCGGCAGCAGGCCGATTTCTTCGTAGTAGCGGATGGTCTTCGGGTTCAGGTCGAGCCGGCGGGCGACTTCCCCGATTCGCATGGCGTCGGTCATGTCACCGGCTCGCTTCTTCGGGCACGCGCGTCTGCCAGCCCATGCGGTCCAATTTCTCGCGCACGGCCTCGAGCGCCACCTTGTCGGTATCCAGCGTCAGTTCGATGCGCTGAGTTTTGTGGCTCGGCTCTGCCTGCCGCACGCCTGGCATCTGCGTCAGCCCGCGGCGGATTGTGTTTTCGCAGCCGCTACAATGGATCGTCTGCTCGCCGATTACTTCTAGCACGATTTTCTTAATCGCCATTTTTTACCTCCTGCATAATATTTTCTCCAATCAGTCACCGAGAGCCGCGCCGAGCAAGCGGCTATCGTTGCCCGCCGGGCCAGGTGAGGAACGGCATGTTGACCACCACGCCGGGTCGTTCGAGTGTCACCTCGCCTTTCGCTTCGGCCTCCTTCACTTCGGCAGCCGACCTGAGTTCGCGGGCCGCACGCTCATCGTTCCAGGTGATCAGAATAATAGCACGCAGCGGACTATAGCCATTGGTGCCCGGCGGGTTATCGAACACGTCCGGCTGGAACCCCAACGGCCCGCCGCCCTGGACCCCGTTAGTGAAGACGTAGACGTTCGCCACCATCTCTGCGGGCGCCTGGGCGAGCGACGGGACCACCAGGACTGGCGAGCCGGCCATCGTCGTCAGAGTTTGGGCGATGTTTGCATCTGAAACTTCGGTGTGGATGAAGCGAATCTCCTGCCCGTCCAGATAACCTTTGATGGGCGGCACGGCCGGTTGCGTGAAAGGCAGCCGCCCCCGATAGGCCAGCACCAGGCCCGCCATGATTAACGCTATCACTATTGTGATGATCAAGTTGCGTTTCATCGTTATCTCCTCGTCACACAACCTCAACGTGAAAGCCGCGCTCGAGGATGGCTTCACAGATTCCATTCGGCTCGACGACACCCTCGCGGTAGGTCACCGTCACCACCTGACGAGCCATATCGCCCGTCACCTCTTCCACACCGGCCAGTTTACGCGCCGCCTCCCGGATGGAGTCGAGACAATGCTCGCAGCGCAGGTTGGCGATTTTCAGCGTGAGTTGAGATTGCCCATCGCGGCGAGTTCGCAAAACTGGCAACAGCCGTCCGGCGAAGGAGTTGGTCAGCACAGTCGTCACGCTCAGCACCATGGCGATCATCGCCCAGATTGGATGCACCAACCCGGTGACCGCCAGCGGCACGCCGATGCCGTTGAAGGCGAAGGCCAGCGTGAGATTCTGAACCGTCTTCGCATAGTAAGCCTTGCTGATATGATAAGCATCCGCCACGGCCGTCAACCGTTCGCCGACCAGCACCACGTCCGCCGACTCGATGGCGATGTCCGTCCCGGCGCCGATGGCGACGCCCACATCCGCTTGCATGAGCGCGGGTGCGTCGTTGATGCCATCGCCCACCATGGCCACGCGGTAGCCCTGGCGCTGCAACTCGCGCACGGCCTCGGCCTTGTCCTGGGGCAGCACTTCAGCGCGATATTCCGTAATCCCGACCCGTTCGGCGACGGCGCGCGCGGTGCGGGCGTTGTCGCCGGTCAGCATCACCGGCTCCAACCCAGCTGACCTCAGGCGTTCAACGGCCTGCCGGGCATCGGCCTTGAGTTGATCGGCAATGGCGATCAGGGCTGCGAGTTGCCCATCCATCGCCAGCGCAATCACCGTGTTGCCCGCCGCCTGCATGGCTTCCACTCGTTCGCGTGCCGAACTCGAGTCAACGCCGTCGCCCTCGACGAAGCGCGGGTTGCCCACGACCACACGGCGTCCTTCGACGGTCGCCGTCACGCCCTTGCCGGGCGTCGCCCGGAAATCTTCCGCCGAGGGGATCGCCAGACGCCGGGCTTCCGCCGCGGCGACCACCGCCCGCGCCAGCGGATGCTCGGAGGCGCTCTCGGCGGCAGCGGCCAGGCGCAGTGCTTCCGGCTCGTCGTGACCGGCCAGTGCGACGACTTCAACCACGGCCGGCTCACCGCGCGTGAGCGTCCCGGTCTTGTCGAGGATGACTTTGCGAACATCCTTGAACACCTGAAACGCCTCCGCCGAGCGCATGAGAATGCCCCGCTCGGCCGCCATGCCGCCGCCGCGAATCATCGCCAGCGGAGTGGCCATCCCGAGCGCACATGGATAGCCCATCACCAGCACGGCCAGCGTCGCAAAGATGGCGCGCGTCCAGTCGGGAGAACCAGTCGCCAGCCACGCGCCCAGTGTCCAAACCAGGATCGCGGCGCTGGCAAAGCCGAGCACGGTTGGGACGTAGACTTGCAGGACTCGATCCACCAGCACCAGGATGCCGGGCTTGAGCGCGCGGGCTTCTTCCACCTGCCGCGCCACCTGTTGCAGAAAACTCTCCTTACCCACCTTCGTCACCCGAATCAGCAGCGTGCCGGTTTGATTGACTGAGCCGCCGATCACCGTGTCGCCCGGTGACTTCTCTGCCGGAATGGACTCGCCCGTCACCAGACTCTCGTTGACCCCCGATATACCCTTGACGACCTCGCCATCCACCGGGATGGATTCGCCCGGACGGACGCGCACGAGGTCTCCCGGTTGCACCTGCTCAATGAGGACCTCTTCTTCACGACCGTCGCGCACGACGCGCGCGGTGGGTGGCACGAGCGCGAGCAGCTTGCGCACCGCCTGCGAGCTGCGGGTGCGGACGAGCAGCGAGACGTAGCCGGAGAGCAGGTGATAGGTAGTGACGAACACCGTGACGCCGAAGAAGTCCGGCATCGGAAAGTCCGGAGAGAGATAGCCCAGGAAGCCGCCGAGCAGTCCGGCGAACGCGCCGAACTCCAGCAGCACGTGCTGGTTGAGGATGCCGCGCCGGAGTGACGCCCAGGCCATCGTCAGGATGTGCCAGCCTGGGGCGAAGACCGTGGCGAGCGCCAGCGTGGGCATGAACCACATCAGGAAAGGACGGAAGCGCGCCATGGACAGCAGGCCCAGCCACATCAGCAGCATCGCGCCGAACGCCAGCGCGGTGAACGCGGCAGCCACGAGCAAGTTGTGCCACGCCTGTCTCAGCTCGGCCTCTTCCTCTTCAAACGTGCGGAGCTTGTCGGCGTCGCGCACGGTGTATCCCAGGTCGAGCAGCGTATCCTTCAATTGAGTCGGCGTGACCTTCGCCGGGTCATATTCAATCAGCGCCTCTTCGTGCGCCAGGTTCACGTTGGCGTCCTGCACGCCCTCGATTCGTTCCAGCGCCTTGGTGAGGCTGGCGACGCAGAAGGAGCAGGACATCCCGCCGATTTTGAGTTGTAGCTTCTCGACGGGTTGTGTTGCTATGGATTGCATTGATTTGTCTCCTGTTGCCTGAGGCTGAATGACCTCATTTGTTTACCTTGAGGAGATGATACAACTTCCAGTAACTGGAGAGTCAAGAGGGTTTTTTCATGCGCTACTGTAACTGGTAGCATCCGACTTTTACGTGGTCGCTGTTTGGAGTGCCAGTAGCGACCTTCTTTCGACCCAAACGGCCTGGCAAGTGGGGCTGTCTCGTCGCACAAAAGCCAGTTTTGCCGCCTCAGTGGGGCTGAAACAACCCACCACGCTTAAATGTGGTGCTACTGGTCCACCTGGAAGATGGTCTATAGGCAGTTTTGGTGGTGGCGGAAGGATGGGACGTGGGAACGGCTGAATACCGCGCTGGTCGAGCGAGTGCGCCAGTAGGCGGGGCGCGACCCCCAGCCGAGGGCGGCGGCTGACTCACATTGTGGCCGCTTGCCGTTACCGGAGGGTCAATGGGCGCGAAAGCGGCTCAGCATCGGGGCACTCTCCCACTTGTAAGCGCGGGCGCGTACCACCCGGAGGGCTAGGGGTGATAGAACGATGGCGACGGCGGCAGGAAAGCAGAGCATCCCTCCAAAGCCTCAGATTC
>DAOTXG010000250.1:0-6762 GCA_034435515.1 Anaerolineales bacterium | reverse complement strand
GTGTATCATGGTTCGGCAGCCTGGGGCGACTATGACGACGATGGCGATCTGGATGTCCTGCTCGCGGGCGCCGGCGATTTGGGATATGTGACCAGAATAAGCCGGAATGATGGCGGCGGTATCTTCACCGATATCAACGCCGGGTTAGTCGGGGTCGCGAGGGGTTCAGTGAGTTGGGGGGATTATGATAATGACGACGACCTGGATGTTTTGCTAACAGGTGAGGCGGGTGGAGGCGCCAACGATCCGGATCTCGTGGCCAAAGTCTATCGCAACGAGGGGGGCGATGTTTTTACCGACAGCCTGGCCGCGCTCACGGAAGTTTATGGCACCGCGGCCTGGGGCGATTATGATAACGACGGCAACCTGGATATCTTACTGGCTGGCTGCATGGAGGCTAGTTTCAATTATTGCGATCGCTACATTGTCCGGATTTATCAAAACGACGCGGGCGACTTTGCGGATAGCGGCATTGTACTGGGAGAGTTTGGCAGTGTTGATGGTATCCTGGCCTGGCGTAGTTCGTCAATCTGGGGTGACTATGACAACGATGGCGATGTAGATATCCTGCTGGGGCAGTATGGCAAGATTTACCGCAATGAGGGCGGAAAGGTTTTCACCGATATTGGCATCGTGCTTGGGACCAGCCGAGGTTCAGCAACCTGGGGGGACTATGACAACGACGGCGACCCGGATATCCTGACCACAGGGAGCGGCGCTTCGGGCAACGTCACCAAGATCTATCGCAATGACGGCCCCGCGGCAGGCTCGGGGTGGGTCTGGACTGACATCAATGCGGCATTGCCCGGAGTATCCCATGGTTCGGCAGCCTGGGGCGACTTTGACAATGACGGCGACCCGGACGTTTTGCTGGCAGGTTCTACAGGGTCGGCTCGGATCACTAAAGTTTACCGGAACGATGGCGGCGGCCTCTTCACCGATATCGGCGGCGAATTACTGGGGGTCGCGAGAGGGGCTGTGGCCTGGGGTGACTATGACGATGATGGCGACCTGGATATCCTGCTGACGGGTTCCATCAGTTCCAGCCCATACAAGATCGCTAAGATATACCGCAACGACATTGCCACAGCCAACACGGTCCCATCTGCGCCAATCGGTTTGTCAACGTCAATCGCTGGCCCGACCGTTGCTTTCAGTTGGCAGGTCGCCAGCGATTCCCAGACCCCAGCGAGCGGCCTGACCTACAACCTGCGCGTTGGCACCATGCCCGGCGGCTCGGAGATCATGCCCGCCATGGCGATTACGAGCACCGGCTATCATCAGGTTCCACAACTGGGCAACGTCGGCCATGGAATCACTGCGACCCTGGACCCCATCCCGGGCGGGACGTATTTTTGGAGCGTGCAGGCGATTGACACGGCTTTTGCCGGTTCGCCTTTCGCCGCCGAAGAGAGTTTCAGCCTCCCGACCGATATTGGCGTCACCCAGAGTGACTCGCCCGACCCCGCGCCTCTCAACCGACCCTTCACCTATACCGTTGTCGTCACAAACCGCGGCTTTTCCCCGGCGACGGGTATAAGGCTGACCGATACGCTGCCGATGAGCGTCACCCTGGGCGCCGTTGCGCCCAGCCAGGGAAATTGCAGCGCGCCGGACGCAAATCTGATTGCCTGCGATTTGCTGACCCTGAGCGGCTTGACCAGCGCGACCGTCACCCTTGTCGTTACTCCCACAGTAATAGGGGTGTTAACGAACACGGTTCACGTAACAACCGACGTAGCTGAAACTACCCCGGCAAACAATCTCTCCATAGAGCCTACGTCGGTTACTCCCTTTTTGGACAGCGGCATTGCCACGCTGCCAGGGGCGTATCAGGGTGACGTGGCTTGGGGCGACTACGATAACGATGGCGACCTGGATATTCTATTGACGGGTTGTAACATGGGTTTCTGTTCCGACCCCTTCGCTAAAGTCTACCGAAATGATGGCCCTGTGGCAGGCTCAGGCTGGGTTTTTAATGACATCAATGCTGCGCTGACTGGGGTTGACGAGGGGGCCGTAGACTGGGGTGACTACGATAACGACGGCGACCTGGATATTCTGTTGATAGGCCAGATAGGGGAGGCTAATTCGTTCGTTCTGTCCGCCCGGGTTTACCGAAATGAGGGGGAAGGCGCCTTTACCGACATCGGCGCTGCATTGCCTGGCGTTTTCCGTGGTTCTATAGCCTGGGGCGACTATGACAACGACGGCGATCTGGATATTCTAATCACGGGCGTTACTGGTACTTCATCTTTTATCTCCAGAATCTATCGGAATGACGGCGGCGAGACGTTCACCGATATCAATGCCGCGCTCACAGCGGTGTGGGGTAGTTCGACGGCGTGGGGCGACTACGACAACGACGGCGACCTGGACATTCTGCTGACGGGCGATGAAATCGCCAAAGTTTACCGGAATGATGGGGGCGACACTTTCACTGATGTCAACGCCGCACTGACAGGAGTTTTTTACAGTGCAGGGGCTTGGGGCGACTACGATAACGATGGCGACCTGGATATCCTGCTCACAGGCGGTAGTTACTCGTCGGGGCCTACTGCTAAAGTCTACCGCAACGACGGTGGCGGCATCTTCGCCGACATCAATGCTGGGGTGATGGGGGTCGGCTTAGGTTCTATTGCCTGGGGCGACTATGATAACGACGGCGACCTGGACGTGCTGCTTGTTGGCAATCTCTGGGAAACTCCTTACTACATCACTAAAATTTACCGGAATGATATTCCCACCCCCAATACGCCTCCCTCCGCGCCGACGGGCCTCTCGGCGTCAGTCGTGGGCGCGGAGATGGTCTTTCACTGGAACGCCGCTCAGGACGCTCAAACGCCAGCGGACGGCCTGACCTACAACCTGCGCGTTGGCGCGACCCGCGGCGGCTCAGAGATTGTGTCGGCAATGGCAATTACTGTCACCGGCTATCGCCAGGTTCCCCAATTGGGCAACGCCAATCACGGGATCACGGCGACCCTCACCAACCTGGCGCCCAACATCACCTATTACTGGAGTGTGCAGGCGGTTGACACTTCTTTTGCCGGTTCGGCCTTCGCCAGCGAAAAAAGTTTTGAAGCGCCGCCGATTGTGTCTTTCGATAGGGGCAGCTATAGCGTTGGCGAGAGTGCTGGCAACGCTACCCTCACCCTCACCCTCACCCTCACCCTCAACGCCTTATTGACCCAGACGGTCACGGTCCATTACACCACCAACGACGGCACAGCGCTGGCCGGCAGCGACTATCTCACCGCCGCGGGCATGATGACTTTCCCCCCTGGCGTCACAACTACGGCCTTCACTGTGCCAATCCTTGACGATGCGCTGCCGGAGGGAAATGAGACGCTTCTGTTGACTCTTTCCGATCCGGTGAATGCCACAGTCGGCATGCCCAACCCGGCCACGTTAACCATTGCGGATGATGAGCTGACGCCTACCCCAACGGCTACAGCTACGTCTACTTCTACGTCTACTTCTACACTGACTCCCACGCCGCCGCCGACTCATACGTCAACCCCAACTCACACTCCCACGCCAACGGCCCCTCATTCACCCACGCCGACACGCACGGCGACCTCAACCCCGCCTGCAACGCTGACGCCCAGTCCAACGCCGACTGGTACGCCTGCCCCGCAATCCACAGCCTCGCGAACTCCCACCCCGACCGCCACGCTCACGACTTTTGTCTACTGGAAGGTGTATCTGCCGTTGATAGCGCGGTGAAAAAATTGAAGGCTAGGCTCATGCCTGGCCTTCAATTACTCTGGTGATACGAGGAAAATTACCGGTTACGGGATCCGTCACGAGCATAGTAGAATCAAGCGACCCCTGAAGGGGACTATCCTATGAACGCTCCACACTTCATTATGAAGGCTTACGATCTAAGAAATCCTGTTACTAAAGGCTTGCGTCTGGTCCTCGCCTCGGCGCTGGCAATTGGATCAACACCGCAAATCACCTCGACCTCAAGCCCCCTGGCCGCCGAGGAATTCACCGATATCAACGCCGTGTTAGCGGAGGTGTCCAGCGGCTCTGCGGCCTGGGGCGACTACGATAATGACGGCGACCTGGATATTCTGTTAGCAGGCGATTACTCCGCTATAGTTTATCGGAATGACGGGGGCGGCACTTTTACTGACATTAACGCCGCATTACTGGGGGCTCCCTACGGCTCTGCGGCCTGGGGCGACTATGATAACGACGGCGACCTGGATATCTTGCTGATAGGGGACATGGATTCAGGCTCTAAAGTCTATCGGAATGGCGGCAGCGACACCTTTGTAGACATTAATGCCAACCTGCCAGGAGTTTCCTATGGCTCTGTAGCCTGGGGGGATTACGACTCTGATGGCGACCTGGATATTCTGCTGACAGGCGAGATACTTTTACAATATAGCGCCAAAGTTTATCGGAATGATGGAGATGGTATCTTTACCGATATCAACGCCGCATTGTCGGGGGTTTCCTACGGCGCTGCAACCTGGGGCGACTATGACAACGACGGCGACCTGGATATCCTGCTCACCGGCATTGCATATCCGGGTGCTATCGCCAAAGTCTACCGGAATGATGGTCCTTCGGCAGGCTCAGGAGACTCAGGATGGGTCTTTACGGACATCAATGCTGCTTTGACAGGGGTTTCTGCAGGCTCGGCAACCTGGGAAGACTATGACAGTGATGGTGACTTAGATATCTTGTTAGCCGGTTACGACGGTTCAGTTGCAATCACGAAGGTTTACCGCAATGACGGCGATATCTTTACCGACATTAACGCTGCACTGACGGGATATGTCTATAGTTCTGCGGCCTGGGGGGATTATGATAACGACGGCGACTTAGATATCTTGCTCACCGGGACAAATGGCGTGAGCTATCTTACTGTCGTCTACCGGAATGATGGTCCTTCGGCAGGCTCAGGATGGGTCTTCACTGACATTAGCGCTGCGCTGCCAGGCATTTTCGATGGCTCCGCCGTCTGGGGTGACTATGATAATGACGGTGACCTGGATATCCTGCTCACAGGTTTTATTTCTTCGAGTCCATATCTTATCACCAAAATCTACCGCAACAATATTACAACGGCTAACACTGCTCCATCTGTGCCGACAGGTCTATCGGTATCCATCGCCGGCCCAACTGTCGTCTTCCGTTGGAATGCTGCCAGCGACTCCCAAACCCCGGCGAATGGCCTGACCTACAACCTGCGCGTCGGCACGACGCCCGGCGGCTCGGAAATCATGCCGGCCATGGCCATCACGAGCACAGGCTACCATCAGGTTCCACAACTGGGCAACGTCGGCCATGGGATCACCGCCACCCTCGACCCGATTCCGGGTGGGAACTATTTTTGGAGCGTGCAAGCGATTGACACGACTTTCGCCGGTTCGCCTTTCGCCGCCGAAGAGAGTTTCAGCCTCCCGACCGATATTGGCGTCACCCAGAGTGACTCGCCCGACCCCGCGCCTCTCAACCAACCCTTCACCTATACCGTTGTCGTCACGAACCACGGCTTTTCCCCGGCGACGGGTATAAGGCTGACCGATACGCTGCCAGTGAGTGTCGCCGTGGGCGCCGTTACGCCCAGCCAGGGAAATTGCAGCGTGCTGGACGCGAATCTGATCGCCTGCGATTTGCTGACCCTGAGTGGCCTGGTCAGTGCGACCGTTACGCTTGTCGTTACTCCCACCGTAATAGAGGTGTTAACGAACACGGTCAGCGTGACGACTGACGTGACCGAAACCACGATGGCGAACAATACTTCGGTGGAAACGACCGTGGTCACCCCTTTCGCGGATAGCAACATCGCCACACTGGCTGCCGTGGTCGGGGACGCGGCCTGGGGCGACTATGACAGCGATGGCGATCTAGATATCCTGTTAGCAGGCTGTAATCCCGAGCACTGCTACAACCCGATCACCAATATCTACCGGAATGATGGGGGTGGCGTCTTCACGGACATCCATGCCGCGTTGACCGGGGTTGAGGAAGGGACCGTGGATTGGGGCGACTATGATAACGATGGCGATCTGGATATTCTGTTGATGGGCCAAACGGGTCAAGTCAGTTCGTTCAGCTTTATCACTAAAGTTTATCGCAATGACGGTGGTGATGCCTTTAGCGACATTGGCGCTGCGCTTCCAGGCGTTTTTCGTGGTTCCGCGGCCTGGGGCGACTATGATAACGACGGAGACCTGGATATTCTACTCACGGGCGTTACTGGTGTTTCATCTTTTATCTCCAGAATCTACCGTAATGACGGCGGCGAGACGTTCACCGATATCAATGCCGCGCTCACAGCGGTGTGGGGTAGTTCGACGGCGTGGGGCGACTATGACAATGACGGCGATTTGGATATCCTCCTGACCGGGTGTTATCTGAATTACTGTCCCAGCCCCACTACCAAGCTCTATCGGAACGACGGCCCCTCGGCAGAGTCCGGTTGGACCTTCACGGATATCAATGTCGCATTGACTGGCGTTTATTTTGGTTCTTTGGCCTGGGGCGACTACGACAACGACGGCGACCTGGACATTCTGCTGACGGGCGATGAAATCGCCAAAGTTTACCGGAATGATGGGGGCGACACTTTCACTGATGTCAACGCCGCACTGACGGGAGTTTTTTCCAGTGCAGGGGCTTGGGGCGACTACGATAACGATGGCGACCTGGATATCTTGCTCACAGGCGGCAGTGACTCGGGGTCAACTGCTAAGGTCTACCAAAACGATGGTGGCGGCATCTTCACCGACATCAACG
>DAOTXG010000249.1:0-3221 GCA_034435515.1 Anaerolineales bacterium | reverse complement strand
CCACATCCGCGCCGGGCTGGATTACGGCTGGCCGACGTGCTGGGCCGGCCACACCGCGCCCGAATGCGCCGGGACTGCCGGGCCGGCGGCGACCTTCACCGCGCGCTCCTCTGCCAACGGCCTGGCGTTTTACTCCGGCGACAACTTCCCCGCCGAATACCACGACAACGCTCTGGTGGCCGTGCTTGGCTCCTACGTATTTCCCGACGTCGAGCGCGGCGTGGCGCGCGTCCAATTGCGGAAAAGTGGCGACACCTACTCCGGCGCGACCGAGTGGTTTCTCAAACTCCCCGATGGCCGCCCGCTCGACGTGACCGTCGGGCCGGATGGCGGTCTGTACGTCGCCGATTACGACCAGGGGCTGATTTATCGGATTGTGTACGGAGCGCCGTGAGAGGGATTGGGATGGAAAACGCCCTGGTCAAAGTGGCAAGTGGCAGGTGACATGATAGGCTCTGGTTTATCACTTGCCTCGTGTCACTTGTCCCATGTCACTGGTCACATCCTCCCCTCACTCGTCCCGAAAGCCGTGGCGGATGAAGCGGACGAGGAGCGCCGCGCCGACGAAGAAGGCGACGACGGCCAGCGGGGGGAACAGCCCGTAGGCGGCGGCGAGGGTGAGGTACCACCACCACGGGCCGATGGGGAAGTTGGAGGCAAAAAAGGCGACGACGGCGGCAAAGGGCAGAAGGCCCACGAGCGCCAGCCCCAGGTTCAACATCTTGCGCCACAAGCGTTCGTGCGGCTCAATCCAAATCCACGCATACGCCGCCGGGCCGAGCAGGCCGGACACGGCAAAGCCGTTGAGAGGCCAGAGCGCGACGACCAGCGCCGAAAAGACGAGGAGCAGCGTGAGACGGCGGTGAGGCAGCCGGAGGAGGTCCGCCAGCCGCGCCCAACCCCCGAAAGGCCGGAAAGTGAGCCAGCCGAACCATGCCATCCCGCCGTAGATGACGAAGACCGCCCACGCCGTCGGCTCCAGCAGGAAGGGGTCGCGCGGATTGGCGGGGAACATTTCGTAGCGCGGCAGGAGGCCCAGACGGGCGAGGCTGAAGGCGATGGCGTAGCCATCCAGCCCGGTGATGAGCAAGCCCATCAGCGCCGTCAATTCAGGCTGCAAGTCGCCCCAGCGCGAGCGGGCGCTGCGCCACGCTAGATAGGTGGCGAGAAATAGCGGGGCGAAGAGCAGTAGTTGCAGCCCGCTCACCGCCGCGCCGGGGAGGAAATGCGCGCGGCTGAGGCGGAAATAGTGCTGTTCGTTCGCGGGGACGGCGTCGAGCGCATCTACGGTGCGGACAAAAGTTTCGGCGGCGCGGCCATAGGCGGCGAATGCGGAAGCAGTGAGTTTGTCCGGCGTGTCGAGCGGGGTGTGATATTCGGCGAGCCAGTTCGCCGCGTCCGTCGGTTCGCCGCCGAAGTTGACCGCCGCCACGCCCGCGCGCAGATAGGCGGCGTAATCCGCCGCGCCAATGGGGACGGCGCGATACAGGTACTCGAAAATCCCGTCGGCCTCGCCGGCTTCGGTTCCGGCGGACTCAATGGCCCCCAGGCCCACCTGCCGGAGCCAGAGGGGGGTGTAGCCGCGCCGCAGGCCGACGCTGCTCAGATTGATGCGCTTGAGTTCGCGGGCGCTGAGATAATCCAGGTCGAGCACTGCGACGATCTTGTCTTTGGCCGGGAAGTTTTCGACGAAGTTCTTCGCGCCCCAAAAGCTGCCGTATTCTTCTGAGTCCGAAGCCATGAAGATAAAGGTACGCTGGTGCGGCTCGGCGGCAAACAGGCGCGCGAGCTCGAGCAGGGTACCGATGCCGGAGGCGTCGTCCGCCGCGCCGGGGATGCCGGTGCGGGGGACGTCGTAGTGCGCGGTGACGAGGATGATCTCATCACGGCGGGCGTCGCCGGCCACGCCGGGGGAAACGGCCCACACCTGGCTGCCGTTGTAGAGTTCCGAAGCGATAGTAACGGTGAAGGGCAGCGCCTCGACCGGCAAACCCATTTCGGAAAAGCGCCGGATGAGCCAGCCCCGCGCGCGGCGGCCGGTCTCCGATCCCACCACCCGGTCGGGGTAATCCGTCGCCAGCTGGCGCGCGGCGGCGAGCGCCCGGTCCGCGTCGAAGCGGGGCAAGGCGGAATCTACCGGATAGGATGGGACCGGTTGGGCGAAGAGGGCAGCGGTCGCCCCCACCAGGATCAGCGTCACCGGCAGGCTGAGGGCAAGGAGTCTCCTGTCCTGGCGGCTCATGCGCAGCGCGTTATGGTTTTGGGTAGCCGTTCCGGTGCAGGTCGAGGAAAGCCTCGACCAGGGTTGGATCGAACTGGGTCCCGGCGCGCTTGCGGATTTCGGCGAGGGCGGTCTCGTGCGACAGGGCGCGGCGGTAGGGCCGGTTGCTGGTCATCGCGTCGTAAGTATCCACCACAGCCAACAGGCGGCCTTCCTGCGGGATGTCGACGCCGCCCAGGCGGGCGGGATAGCCGCGCCCGTCCCAGCGTTCGTGGTGGTACATCACGTAGGGGAGCGTGGCCTGAAGGTGGTCTATGCCCTCCAGCATTTGTGCGCCGATTTCTGGATGCTTTTTGAGCAAAGCCCATTCGGCGTAGAGGAGTTTCCTGCGTTTGTTGAGGACGCGGCGCGGGATATAGATTTTGCCGAGATCGTGCAGCAGCGCGCCGAATTCCAGGATCGCCAGCGCCTCGTTGTTCCAGCCGATGAGACGCGCCAGATCGCGCGCGTAAGCCTGCACCCGTTCGATGTGGCCGCGGGTATAGCGGTCGCGGGCCTCGACGACGTTGGCGAGCATGACCACCGTCTGCAAGTGAGCCGAGCGCGTGTCAAACAGTTCAATCACCCGGCGGCGATCCAATTTTGAGCGCACGGCTTCCACCAGATCGCTCGGCTCGAAGGGCTTGAAGAGGTAGTCGTCCGCCCCGAGAATGCGGGCGGTGGAGGTGGCCAGACGCTCGGTGCGGGCGCTGAGGAACAGAAAAGGCACGGCGGCGCCGGCCGGGTGGGCGCGCACGGCTTCCAGCAGGGCAAACCCGTCCATGCGCGGCATCATGACGTCGGACAGGATCAGGTCCGGCGTTTCCTGACCAAAGGCCTGGAACGCCTCCTCGCCGTTCGCCGCGCAAGTTACCCGGTAGCCTTCGGATTCGAGAATCTCCCGCATGACGTTCAGCAAAGTGTAGTTATCTTCGACCAGCAACAGATGAGAACTCAAAGC
>DAOTXG010000248.1:0-2008 GCA_034435515.1 Anaerolineales bacterium | reverse complement strand
GTTGTAACAAGCCGCCCAGTTAGCGATTTAGCACCATTGCGCCACATTTGCAAGAGGAGAATAGCGAAATGATAGAAGATATTATCAATGCTATCAATGCTTTGCGGGATGCCCGTATACCCATTATCCTGATTGTAGGGGGAATCCTCTTTCTCTTCCTAGCCATTGGAATTCAACAAAAGTTCTTCACAGGTAAAGTGAATCGGAAATATGCAGGCGGCATTGGTGTCTTGCTTCTATTGGTAGGCATAGCTTTATCGGTGCCAATTGCTACTCCCACGCCAAGCCAAATCCTTACCAATACGCCGACCCCCACAGAATGTAAACTCAACAATCCCTCTGTGTCAATATAAGGTGAGACAACTCCGACCTATAATTCAGTGTAGGGCGAGAGGAGTCAACCATGTCACAACTACCCACCTCCAATGCGCCGACCAACGGCTCGGTGTCCGTGCCCGCCCCCCGGGGGGCGGGCACGGACACCGAGGTCGTCCCGAAAGCGGCGCGCCGCCGCTTTACGGCGGAGTACAAACGGCGCATTCTGCAAGAAGCCAACGCCTGCGGTCCGGGTGAGATCGGCGGGCTGTTGCGGCGCGAAGGCTTGTACTCATCCCATCTGACGCTCTGGCGGCGGCAACAAGCCACGGGCGAGTTGGTGGGTTTGAGCGCGAAAAAACGCGGGCCGAAAGTGGATATCCAAGCCAACGAACTCGCGCGCCTGAAACGCGAGAACGAGCGGTTGCAAGTCAAACTCCAACAAGCGGAGGCGATCATCAGCGCCCAAAAAAAGTTGGCCGAACTGTTTGGGGCGACGCAGACCCTGAACGACGCCACGGAGTCCTGGACGTGACGGAAACGTTGGCGAACACCGTTGGGGTCACGTGCGCCTGTGACAGCCTGGCCGTGCCCCGCTGTCAGGTGTATCGCGCGCGCCAGCCGCGCGTTGAAAAACCGGCGGCGGCCCGGCCTCCGTCGGTACGCGCGTTGAGTACGGTCGAGCAGACGGTGGTGCGCGACACCCTCAACAGCGAACGCTTTGCCGACCAGGCCCCACGCGAAGTCTACGCGACGCTGTTGGACGAGCAACGTTATCTGTGTTCGGTCGCCAGCATGTATCGGATTCTGCGGGAAAACCGAGAGATTCGGGAACGCCGTAATCAACTGCGTCATCCCGCCTACGCGAAGCCGGAACTGCTGGCGACCGGCCCCAAGCAAGTCTGGAGTTGGGACATCACCAAACTGCTCGGCCCGGTGAAATGGACTTACTTTTTTCTGTATGTCCTGCTCGACATCTTCAGCCGCTATATCGTGGGTTGGTTGATTGCCGAGCGCGAGTCGGCTGACCTGGCCCAAGTCTTGATTGCCGAGACCTGCCAGCGCGAAAACATCGCGCCCGACCAGTTGACCATTCATGCCGACAACGGCGGCCCGATGACCGCCAAACCCCTGGCGCTGTTGCTGGCCGACTTGGGCGTGGTCAAAAGCCATTCGCGCCCGCACGTTTCGAATGACAATCCTTTTTCGGAAGCGCAATTCAAGACGCTCAAGTATCATCCGACCTTCCCAGATCGGTTTGGCAGTCAAACCGATGCCTGCCTGTGGTTCCGACCGTTCGTGCAGTGGTACAACTGGGAGCATCATCACACGGGCCTTGGCTTGCTGACCCCGGGAGTAGTTCACTCCGGTCAAGCCCAACACTTCCAGGCCCAGCGCCAACAGGTCTTGCAGCAGGCTTACCTCACTCATCCCGAACGCTTTGTGCTGGGCCGACCCCAACCACCCGCCTTGCCCACTGCGGTCTGGATTAATCCGCCCAAGCCTGAGGCCGCCCACCCACCAGTGACCCTGGCCCAACCCAGTGTCGACACGGAAGTTCGACACTAAATTCTCAACGGAGTTGTCTCAAAACCGTTGACACATTCCGTTCGTCTGGTTTTCTCGATATGCAAATCCAAATCAGAATTCAAAGCTTCTATCTTCGAATGAGTGGAAGATATGTAAGATTAGT
>DAOTXG010000247.1:0-10488 GCA_034435515.1 Anaerolineales bacterium | reverse complement strand
TTTGAAGAAGAAGTAAGAGGCCGCCCCCTCCCTCTCACAAAGCGAAGCCTGTGACTTGTCAGAGTCACAGGCTTCGTCGTTCAGAGACCCGCGAGGTCTCGGAGACCTCGCGGGTCTGGGCCGTTTGCCTGGTGGGGATGGATGGTAGCAGCGACTCCGCGAAGCGCCCCTGTGGGGTTAGTCGCTATTATGGTTGGCTGACGACTAACGCAAAGCGGTCACTACGAGCCTGCCATTACAAGGCGGCTTCAGCCAGTCCCCAGGATTTCGGCCGCCACTTCTTCCACGGTCCTGGCGCGGCCGCGTTCCAGCGCCGCCTCGACCACTTCTGGAGGCAGGACTGCACGCAGTTCCGCGAGGAGCGGCTCGGCGCGTTGGCGGGTTTCGTCGTCGCAGGCCGGGTGGTGCAGGACCAGGCCGAGCAGTTCCAGCGCCTGGTCGGGATTGCCGGCGCGCACCCGGAACTTGGCGATACCGGCGAGCGCGAGCAGGGCGGACGGGATGGCGCCCACCTCCAGCACCAACCTCAGGCTCTCGCCGAAGTTGCGCGCCGCCTCGGTATCGTCCCCTAACGTGTACGTCACGTCCCCCAGACTGTCGAGCAACGCGCCCCTCATCCACCGGTCGCCGATCTCGAGGGATAGCGTGAGCGCTTCCTGGTAGCGCTGTTTGGCTTCGACGTACTGGCCCAGCCCCGATACCACCATACCTAAGTTGCCGAGCGTCATGAGCACGCCAGCCCGGTTGCCCGTGGCTTTGAAAAAAGTCTGGGCCTCCTCAAAATAACGCCGGGCGGCCTCCCAGGTCTTGGCCCTCAGGCCGACCACACCCAGTGCGTTGAGCGCGATGGCCATCGTGACCGGGTCGCCGATGGCGCGCGCCAGGGCCAGGCTTTCTTCGTAGAACTGGATGGCCTGCGCATTTTCCCCGCGCGCGTCGGCAATGTGACCCAGCCGGTTGAGGATGGTCGAAAGGGCGCGCTGGTCCTGGATCTCGCGCACGACGAGCAGGGCCTCTTGCAGGATGGCTTCGGCCTGCTCCACTTCCCCCAACCGCAGCGTCACCCCCCCCAAATAACTAAGCGCATTGGCTATGCGATTCCGGTCTCCCTGAGCGCGCGCCAGGTCGAGGCTGATCTGGAAGTAGCGCTGCGCCTCTCTCAGTTCACCCAACCCGACTTGCGCTTCGCCTAACCCATAATTGAGGCGGGCCGGCGTCACATCATCGTCGCTGATGTGATTAGAATCGTACAAAGTGAGCGCCCGCTGGAAGTACCGCAGGGCGTCGCGGAAGGCGCTGATGCGCAGAGCCTGCTCGCCAGCCAGAGCGGAATACTTCGCTTCCTTGGCGGGATTGCCCGCTTTCGCCCAGTGATAGGCCAGCGGGGCGGCCTGCGAGCCAAGATCCTCCGCAAAGACCTGTTCCAGGGCCGCGCCGGCCAGCGCATGCAGTTCACGCAGCCGTTCGTGCAACTGCATATCGTAGGCGGCGTCGCGCAAGAGCGCGTGTTTGAACAGGTAGCGGGTCTCGCTGAGGGCCGACCAGATGGCCTCCGTCTCCGCCTGCCTGACTCTTTGAGGCAGACGCGCATCGTCGCGAAGCATCTGGGACAGCACCAGCACTTCGAACTCGTGCCCCAGCACGGCGGCGGTCTGCACGACGGCTTTCACCTGCGCGGCCAGGCGATCCAGGCGCGCGATCAGCACCGCGTTGATGCTGGCCGGCACCTCCTCGATGCGCGCTCGATCCACGATCGAGACCACCGCGACCGGGGGTTGGCCCGCGCCGGTCGGCGCGGCCTTCATAGACAACAGGCCGCGTTCCCGCAAGTCCAGCGCCAACTGCTCGACAAAGAAGGGGTTGCCGCTCGTCTTGTCGTTCAAGAAGGCGGCTAATTCGTCGTCCACCTCGCCGCCCAACACCTGCGCGGCCATGGCGCGGACGCCGTCCGGCGACAACTGATTCAGGTCAATAGACGATTGCGGCGTACCGGCGTCCACGGTCACCGCGTAGCGGCTGCCGTCATCCCGATACCGGCTGGCGAGCATCACGGCCAGCGGGTAGCGCTCGACATTCCGGGTGAGGACCGCCAAAAAGGCCTCCGTGTCCCCATCCAGGGCGTGGGCGTCTTCGACGAGCAGCACCACCGGGCGCTGCAGGCTTTCCGCCAGGATTAATGTCTTGCACGCCGTCAGCGTGTTCTCCAGACGCAGCCGGGGCTCCACTTGCTCGTAGAGCGAGCCTTCCCAGCGCAGGCCCCCGGCCAGCGCGCCGAGAAACGAGCGGGTGCGATCCAGTTCGGCGGCGAGGTCAAGCGCGCCGGGCCGGTCGGCAAACTCGGCGGATTGCAATTCGGCGATGAAGAGTTTGAGCACGCCCTCAAAGGTGATTTTGTTCTCGAGGCTGTCGCCGTCCAGGCCGAAGTATTCGCGCAGGTAATACTGGAGGGGGTTCAAGGGCTGGCGCAAGATCCCTTCCGCGGGCAAAGTGAGCCAACTCACAGGGTGCGTCTGAGAGAGCTGCTGCCGCAATTCGTACACCAGGCGGCTCTTGCCCATGCCCGGCTCGCCATACACGTACATCAGACCGGCGAAGCGGCCCTGAAAAATCGGCTGCAGGAACCGGGTGAGATGCTCTAATTCCGCCTCGCGCCCCACCAGCCGGCCGGTGTAACGGACGGCTTCGGCCCGTCCCTGACGCCGGCCCACCAGGCGGCTGATCTTAACTGGTTCCCGCTTGCCTTTCACCTGGATTGGCGGCAGCACTTCCCAGGTAAAGTCCTCACCTGCAGCCCGTTGGACATGACTGCCGACCAGGACCTCGCCCGGCCCGGCGTGCTGCATCAACCGCGCTGCCAGGTTCACCTCGTCGCCCAAGACCCCGTATGTGCGGCGCAGCCTCCCGCCGTAGCCGCCGGCGCGGAAGACGCCCTGGGCGATGCCGATTTGCACCGAGCGCACAAAACCCAGTTCGTCGGGCGGCTGGCGCAGTTCCAACGCGGCGCTCACCGCGCGCCGGGTGTCGTCTTCGTGCGCCAGGGGCGCGCCGAAGGCGGCGTAAAAGTAACTGCCCTTATCGCCGATGGTCAACTGGAGCAGGCTGCCGTCGTACTGCGCCAATACCGTCTGCGCCCAGCGGATGAAGTCGTCCAGCTTGGCCGCGGCCGCGTCGTCCGCATCGTAGTCAATGCCTTCAAAGCGCAGGAACAACGCCACGGCCGGGCGCAGTTCGGTAAGGAATTCGCCCAGCCCTTCTCGCAAACGCTCGTACACCGGCGGCAGTAGCCACGCGCCGGCTTGAGCGTCGGAAAGAGGCGGTTGGGGAATGACCGGCTGCGGCACTTCGGAGAGCGGGAGGGAGAGGCCGCCAGTGCGAGCGAAACGCTCGCCTGTTTCCGGATCGGTCCGCCACTCCGCCGCCTGGAGCGCCTCGCCCAGTTGAGCGAAGGTGGCCTCGTCCACCACAATCTCACCTTCGCGCGCCAGGTGCTCGGCCCGGACCATGCGCGCCAGAGTCTCTCCGGCCAGCGTATCCAGCCGCTGGATGGCCGGGTCGCCAATGAGAAACCGGCGAGCCGGACCGCTGGCGACGGCTATCTTGATCCCTAGTCTCACCGTCGTCCCATCAGGCAGCGGCACCTGCGCCAGGGCTTGCATCGCCGCTTGCATCGCCAGCGCGCAGGCCGCCGCGCGCAGGGACGGGCGCGGCGCAGCCTGATCGAACCAGCAGGTGATGGCGTCGCCGGCGAAGCTGATCACGCTCCCGCCAAAACGGTTGACCTCCTCGATCACCGCGTCGTAGACCCGGTTCAGCTGGCGCGTCAACTCCTCCGAGCCGCGCCGGGGGCCGAACGTCCGCGCCAGCGCCTCGGTCAACGGCGTGAAACCGGAGATGTCCGCGAAGAGCGCCGTCCCGCCGGTGCGGTCAGGGAGCGGCTCACCCCGGGCCAGCGCTTGCTGCCGGTCTATAGGAATATAAACATTTAGGGCTTCCGGCATAGGTTGTTATTCTACCTCATAATCCCGCAGGCGTGGTCGCCATTCTCCGTAGTGTTCTGTGTTCTCCCTCGCCCAGGCTGAGCAGGTACACCTGTGGACAAAAAGGCCCCGGCGGACTGGCCGGGGCCTTTTCATTCGCGGTCGAATCGGACAGGGGTTCGCGAAGAGAACCGGGCAGGTCAGGCTTCAGGCGACGGCCGGCAGAGCCACGGGCACGGGCGTGCTTTTGGTGTTGCGGCCATTCGGCGAGGGGAAGAGGCGCTCGAACTCTACCGCGTCAATCGTCTCGACTTCGATCAGCCGCTGGGCGATGGCGTCCAGTTTGTCACGATACTGCCGCAGGAGGCCGCGGGCGCGCTCGTAGGCCTGCGCGATGAGCGTGCGGACTTCAGAGTCAATCTCCTGGGCGACGGCTTCGGAGTAGTCGCGCTGTTCAGAAATCTCGCGTCCGAGGAAGACCAGTTCTTCCTTCTGCCCGTACACCATCGGGCCCATCTTGCTGCTCATGCCCCAGCGCGTGACCATCGAGCGCGCCATCTTGGTCGCGCGTTCGAGGTCGTTGGAGGCGCCGGTGGTGATGTCGTCGAAGACGATCTCCTCGGCGGCGCGCCCGCCCAGCAAGCCGGCCAGGTCGGCCTCGAATTTCTTCTTGGCGTACAGGATGCGGTCTTCGTCCGGCAGGGACAGGGTATAGCCGCCCGCCATGCCGCGCGCGATGATCGAAACCTTGCGCACCGGGTCGGACTCGGGGAGGGCGTGCATGACGACCGCGTGCCCGGCTTCGTGATAGGCGATGACGCGCTTTTCTTCGGGCGAGATGATGCGGCTCTTGCGCTCCGGCCCGGCGATCACGCGCTCCACGGCCTCCTCGAATTCCGGCTGGCCGATGGCCTTCTTATTGCGCCGCGCGGCGAGGATGGCCGCCTCGTTCACCAGGTTCTCCAGGTCGGCGCCCACGAAGCCCGGCGTGGATTTCGCCAGCAGGCTCAAGTCCACTTCAGAGGCGAGCGGCTTGCCGCGCACGTGCACTTTGAGGATCTGCTCGCGGCCCCTCATGTCCGGGCGGTCGAGGATCACCCGGCGGTCGAAGCGGCCGGGGCGCATCAGCGCCGGGTCGAGGATGTCCGGGCGGTTGGTCGCCGCCATGACGATCACGTTGGTGTCGGTGTCGAAGCCGTCCATCTCGACCAGAATCTGGTTGAGGGTCTGCTCGCGCTCGTCGTGGCTGCCGCCGAGGCCCGCGCCGCGATGGCGGCCCACGGCGTCAATCTCGTCCACGAAGACGATGCACGGCGAATGGCGCTTGGCCTGGTCGAACAGGTCGCGCACGCGGCTAGCGCCCACGCCGACGAACATCTCCACGAACTCGGAGCCGGAGATGGAGAAGAACGGGACGCCCGCCTCGCCTGAGACGGCCTTGGCCAGCAGCGTCTTGCCCGTGCCCGGCGACCCGACGAGCAAAACGCCCTTGGGGATGCGCGCGCCGAGCGAGATGAACTTGTCTGGCTCCTTCAGGAATTCGACGACCTCTTTCAGTTCCTCTTTAGCCTCGTCCACCCCGGCGACGTCGTCAAAGGTCACAGTCGGCTGGTCGCCGGTGAACATGCGGGCGCGGCTCTTGCCGAACGAGAGCGCCTGGTTGTTCGTGCCCTGCGCCTGGCGTAGCATGAAGTAGATGACGCCGACGACGAGCAGCGCGGGGAGCATGTAGCCGAGGAAGGTCAGGATGCCGCTCAGGTCGGAGGGCTTCTTCACCTTCCAGCCGACGGCCTCAATTTTTTCGGGGGGGACGTTCAGCGTGAGGAGCTGCTCCACGGCGGTCGAGTTCGGCTCTTTGCGCGACTCGGCGTCGGGGCGGTTTTCGGTAAAGGACACCCGCAGGGTGTTATCGTCAATTTCGATGCTCTTCACCTCGCCGCGCTGGATGGCGCCGGCGAGCTGAGTCAACGTCAACTGGTCGGTCTGCGACGAGCTCTGCCGGAACTGGAACAGCAGGACGACGATGGCGACGACGATCAGGACATAAATGAAAATGCTTCGGATGCGTGCGGAATTCACTGCAACCTCCCAGGGTTTTCTAGCAGACTGGTCGGGGCTTAACCTGAGGGGATTATACCACTCCCCCAACCAAGTGGATATAGGTGTAAGGTATCCGAAAGTCTAGGAGGAAATTAGGGGCAGATGAAAATGCCGCCTGGGGACCGGCTACCGGGTGTAGACAAAATACACCCAACCCCACAGGGGAATCAGCCCGGCGACGGCGAGGAAGGCGAGGAAGCCCAGCCCGACGGCGATCCAGTCCAGCCCGCCTTCCTCCAGCGCGTCGGCATCTCCGCTGACCGGCTGACGCGGCGCAGGCGTGGGAGGCGCAGCCGCGCGGCCCGAAGGCCGGAAGGTGGTGGGAGCGTCTGGGGTGACCGCTTGGGCCGGGCGCTGGGCGGCGGCCGCCGCGCGGGGCTGGCCACCCGGCGGAGTCGCGCCCGAGGCCATCTGGGCGCTCGTCATCCCCTCGCCCTGCTGGCGATACGAGATGAGGATGCGGCCTAACTGGTCGGCGGTGCGGTAGCGCGCCGAGGGCTCTTTTGCCAACACCTTGTGGACGATGAGTTCCAGCTTCTCCGGGATAGCCGGGTTGAACAGGGAGAGGTGCGGCGGCTCTTCACGCAGGTGCATCATCGCCAGCGCCTGCTGGGTCGAGGCGACAAATGGCAGCCGCCCGGCGAGCATCTCGTACAACACCACGCCGATGGAATACACGTCGGAGGGCGGGGTGGGGACTTCGCCGGCCGCCTGTTCGGGCGAGTAGTATTGCGGGCTGCCCCACACCACGTCGGTAGTCTCGCCGGGGCGGATGTTGGCGAGCGCGCGCGCGATGCCGAAGTCGGTGACTTTGGCCCGGCCATCGGCGGTGACGAGGATGTTCTGCGGTTTGACGTCGCAGTGCACCAGCCCGGCGCGGTGGGCGTAGCCGATGCCCGCGCAAACCTGGATGGCGATGTCCATGGCGCGATCCACCGGGAACGGGCCGGTTTCCTTGATCAGGGTCTTGAGGTCTTTGCCCTCGATGTGCTCCATCACAATGTAATAGCGCCCGCCGTCTTTGCCGAAATCGTGGACGGTGACGATGTTGGGGTGCTGGAGGTTGGCGGCGGCGCGGGCCTCTTGCTGAAAGCGGGCCAGGAACTCCGGGTCGCCGGTCAGGTTCTCGCGCAGGACTTTGACCGCGACCAGCCGGCCCAGCGAGAGGTCCTGCGCTTTGTGGACGACCGCCATCCCGCCGGCGCCAATCGGGCTGAGGAGTTTGTAGCGCTTGTTGAGGAGGGCTTCGGTAGACATCGGCAGGGATTGTACACAGAAAGGGGAAAAACCCCAAGTCCCAATAACCAAATCCCAACCTGGAAAATTCGCTATAGCCGGTTTGACGATGCCAGTATAATCGGGCGCATGTCCCGAATTTGGGTGCTGCATAACCTGCTTTCCGGCCAGCCGGGCTCGGCGGCGAAGGTGGATCGGGCCGTGGAGGCGTTAGCCCGGCGGGGAGTCGCCGTCCGCCTCGAACGGCGCGCGACGATTGACGAATTGCGGGGCGCGGCGCGCGAGGCGATTGCGGCCGGGGCCGAGGCCGTGCTCATTGCGGGCGGCGATGGGAGCGTGAGCGCCATGGCGGCTGAACTCGCCGGCAGTCCGGTGGCGCTCGGGGTTTTGCCGTCCGGCACGGCCAACGTGTGGGCCAAAGAGATCGGCCTCGCCGCGCTGAGATGGCATCGCCCGGACGCCCTGGAGCGCGCCGCGCTCCGCTTGCTGGAGGGCCAAACCCGGCTGGCCGATCTGGGCCGCTGCAACGGCCATTTGTTCCTGCTGTGGGTCGGCGTCGGCCTGGACGCTTTCGTCGTGGAGCGGCTGGCGCCCCGGCGTTGGCACACGCGGCGCTTCGGCTTGCTCTATAACATCGCGGCGACGTTTGTCATTGCGCGCCAGTGGCGCGGCGCGGAGATCCATGTGGTCGCCAGCGGGAAGGAGATCGCCGGGCATTACGTGCTGGTCATCGTCGCGAATGTCAACCAGTACGGCGGCGGGGTGTTCAACCTCGGACACGACGCGCGCCTGGACGATGGCCAGATGGATGTGTGGCTGTTCAGGGGGAGCACTTACGCTGAGACGCTGGCTCACAGCGGGCGTTTATTTTGGGGACGCCACGCCAGTCACCCTCAGGTCACTCACCTGGCGGTTGAACGGGTGGACATCTATTCCGCACGCCCACAGGCGATCCAGATTGACGGCGAGCCGCTGCCGCCCAGGGAGCACATCGCCATTCAAGTGAGTCCCCGGGTCCTGCGGGTGCTGGTTCCACTGGAGGCGGCGCGCAAATTGTTCTTGGCGTAGCCTGGTCTCCTACGCCATCAGGATCGCGGTTACAAACCGCTCCCACGACTTTGGAAAAGCCCTGGCGGGGTGAGCCGTCGTGCTTGACAGCCTCGCTTAAAAATTTATACTCCGGGCCTATTCCAGCCGGAGGAGAAAAGTCATGCTCAAGACCTTGCGCGCATCTGTCAAGCCTGTCCACTATTTGCTGGTCAGCCTGCCGCTGGCCGTCCTCGGTAGTTATCTGCACTGGAACTCGGTGCTGGTTTTCTTCCTGGCCTGCGCCGGGTTGATTCCGCTGGCGGAATTGATTGGCGAAGCCACGGAAGCCCTGGCCACCGTCACCGGCCCCAAGATCGGCGGCCTGCTCAACGCCACGCTCGGCAACGCCGCCGAGCTGATCATCGCCATCGTCGCCATCCGCGCCGACCTGCTTGACCTCGTCAAGGCCTCGATCACCGGCTCCATCCTCGGCAACCTGCTGCTGGTCATGGGGGCGAGCCTGTTCCTGGGCGGCCTGAAGAACGGGACGCAGCGCTTCAACCGCCAGCAGGCGGCGACGAACGCGACCATGCTGGTGCTGGCGGTCATCGCGCTGTGTGTGCCCTCGCTGTTTAACCACACGTTGGAGGGCGAGGAACTTTCACTGGCGATCACGGAGAACATCAGCCTCGGGGTGGCGGGCGTCATGATCGTGCTGTATGGGCTGGGCCTGTTCTACAGCCTGCGGGTGAGCGACCGGGAAAGCGCGCTGACGCACGTGACTCCGGCAGCCGACGCGCCGCACTGGTCACCGCGATTGGCCGGGCTGATCCTGGCGCTGGCCACGGGCGCGATTGTCTGGTTGAGCGAAATCCTGGTGCACAGCACCGAGGAAGTCATCATCGCCTTCGGCTGGAGCGAGTTTTTCCTGGGCATCATTCTCATCCCGATCGTCGGGAACGTCGCCGAGCACCTGGTGGCGGTGGAAGTGGCGATCAAGAATCACATGGACCTGAGCATCGAAATCGCGCTTGGCTCCAGCCTGCAGATCGCGCTCTTCGTCGCGCCGGTGCTGGTCTTTGCCGCGCTGCTGTTCGGGCAGCAGCTCACGCTGGTGTTCAATCAATTTGAGTTGATCGCGCTGATCGCCGCCGTGCTGGTCACCGCCCTCGTCTCGTCGGATGCCGAGACCAACTGGCTGGAGGGCGCGGAACTGCTGGGCGTCTACCTCATTCTGGGGGTGGCGTTCTTTTTCATCCCGGCGTGATCTGTTATAATCTCGCCCGTTCAACAACTGGAGGTTGAGTCTGTGAAGCTAACCGATTATCTCGACATTGCCCAAATCGTGCTGTCCGTGGCGCTCGTCGCCGCGATCATCCTGCAATCCAAATCCGCTGGGCTGGGCGGCTTGACCGGCGCCGACACGGGGGGAGTCTTCCGCGCCCGCCGGGGCGTGGAACGCACGCTCTTCAACGTCACCATCGGCCTCTCGGTCGTCTTCTTCCTCGTCGCCATCGTCAACGTCATCGTAAGCGGATAGCCGATGGCAGATGGCAGATAGCCGATGGCAGATAGCGAATAGCCGATGGCAAATAGTAAATAGCCAGTCTGCCATCAGCCATCAGCCATCGGCCATCAGCCATCAGCCATCAGCCATATGCGGCATTTACGCTGGCAGGCCCTCATCGCCGCCCTGGGGATGGTCCTCGTCGGCGGGTTGCTGTGGGGGCAGGGCAGCGGCGTGGCCGTGACCGCCGTCCCGGCCGAGGGCGGCGCTTACGCCGAGGCGCTCGTCGGCTCGCCGCGCGCGCTCAATCCCCTGCTCGATTACGCCAATCTGGTTGACCGGGACATTGACCGGCTGATTTTCAGCGGGCTGACGCGCTTCGACGCCGCCGGGCGTCCGACGCCTGACCTGGCCTACTGGTTCATCTCCGAGGACCAACTCACTTACACCTTTGTCCTCCGGCCCAATCTCAAATGGCACGATGGCCGGCCGTTGACTGCGGAGGATGTGGCCTTTACCGTTGGGCTGATGCAGGACCCGGCTTATCCCGGCCCAGCCGACCTCGGCCGGTTGTGGCAGGCGATCCAGTACGAGGTCGTCAATTCACAGACGATTTCCTTCACCCTGCCCGAGCCGTTC
>DAOTXG010000246.1:0-16837 GCA_034435515.1 Anaerolineales bacterium | reverse complement strand
CCCTCGCCCACGCCTTCGCCGACGCCCATTCCCCCGGCCCGCATCGAAGCCGCCGACGAGGCCATGTTCGCGGGCGACTGGAGTCGCGCCATCGCCGAATATCAGGCGGTGTTGGCAGGGGCAGAACCCGCCTCCCCCCTGCGCCCGGCGGCGCAGTTGGGCCTGGGTCAGGCGCGGCTCAACGGAGGCGACGCGCCGGGCGCGATCGGCGAGTTTGCCGCCTTCTTGCAGCAATATCCCGGCTCGCCGCAGGCCGCCGACGCCAATTTTCTGCTGGGCGAGGCCTACCGGGCGACGGGCGCGTGGGCGCAGGCCATCGAGGCTTATCGCGCCTACCAGCGGCTGCGCCCCGGCGCGATTGACTCGTACGTCGAGGAGCGCATCGGGCAGGCCGCCTATTTCAACCAGGACTACCAGACGGCGGAGCAGGCGTATCTCGCCGCCATCGCCGCGCCGCGCGCCAACCGCGACGAGACGCTCGACCTGCGCGAAAGGCTGGCCGAGACGCATGTTGCCCAGGGCGACATTGATAAAGCCCTTGCCCAATACGAGGCCATTTACCAGGCCACCGACCAGAACTGGCGCAAGGCGCGCCTGGACATCCTGGCCGGGCAGTTACTCTACAATGCCAGTGAGCAGGCGAAGGCGTATCAGAAATTTCTCGACGCGGTGAACAACTACCCTGAGGCCCGGGATACTTTTCAAGGCTTGCTTACGCTCGTGAACGACGGCGTAGCGGTGGACGATTGGCAGCGCGGCCTCACCAACTATCACGCCGAGAATTACGAGCCGGCCCTGGCCGCCTTTGACCGCCATCTCGCCGCCCATCCCGGCGACGCCGCGGCGCTGTACTACAAAGGGCTGACGCTCGCCGCGTTGAAACAGGACGCCGACGCCATCGCGGCGCTCCGGCAGATCGTAGAGAACCAGCCCACCAGGGCTTTCTGGACGAAAGCCTATTTCCAGATCGCGTTCATCCAGCCGTACCCTCAGGACGTGCAGACCTTCCAGGATTTTGTGGCCCTGGCGCCGGCCTCCCCCGACGCGCCCGACGCGCTCTACCGCGCCGCGCGGTTGTGCGAGCGCAACGGCGACTTCAAAACCGCCAATCTCCTCTGGACGCGCATCGCGCTGGAGTATCCCCAATCGGAGCAGGCCGCCGACGCCGCGCTGCAAGCCGGCATCGTCCTCTACCGCGCCGGCGACTTCGGCGCCGCCGGCCAGCGCTTCGAATTAGCATCCACGCTGGGAAACAGCCTGGAACAGCGCGCGCGGGCGTGGTTGTGGATCGGGAAGGTTAAAGAGAAACTGGGAGATAAAGAGGGCGCGCAGAAAGCCTGGGCGCAGGCGGCCTCGCTTGATCCGCACGACTACTACTCGCTCCGCGCCGCACAGCTGCTCAAAGGTGAACAGCGCCTTTTCGTCGCGCCCCCTGTTGGGAAATACTCACTGGCTCTTGACACAGCCGCCGAACAGGCCGAGACCGAGGCCTGGTTGCGCGCCACCTTTCCACTCCTCAAAACGCTCACGCCGCTCAGCGACCTGCAGCCGGGCCTCTGGAAGGAAGCGCGGTTCGTGCGCGGCTCGGAACTGTGGCGGCTGGGCCGGCTGCGCGAGGCGCACGCGGAGTTCGACAGCCTGCGCCTCGACGTGCAGGGCGACCCGTTGGCGATGTGGCAACTCGCGCTCCACTTCAACCGCCTCGGCGCCTACGACCTTTCGATCCGCTCGGCGCGCAAGGTGGTGGACCTGGCGGGCTACGCCGACTCGTTGCTCGCGCCGCGCTTCATCCTGCGGCTGCGCTACCCTACGCCCTTCGCCGACCGGGTGGAATCGGCGGCGGCGCAATACAACCTGCATCCGTTCTTAATGTATTCCAAGATGCGGCTGGAGAGTTTCTTCTGGAAGTACGCCTTCTCGTCGGCCGCGGCGCGCGGGCTGAATCAAATCATCCCGCCCACCGCCGACGACATCGCCCGGCGGCTGGGCTTGCCGAACTTCACCTACGAAGATTTGTACCGGCCCTCGGTCTCCATCCCGATGGGCGCGTTCTACCTGTCGTTCGTCGGGCAGACCGTCGGGGACGACCCGGCGGCGATGCTCGCCGGTTACTACGCCGGGCCGGGCAATGCGCAAATCTGGCGGGACCTGGCGGGCGGCGACCCCGACCTGTTCGTCGAGGTCATCCGCCTGCCCGACGCCAAAGGTTACGTGCAGACGGCGTACGAGTATTTCGAGGAGTATAAGGAGTTGTATCGGGGTGATTAACTTTTCCAAAGTACACTTATGTGACTCGAAGCCTATGCCGGGCAAATGCCTTCGCCGCACATTTTTGAGTTTGCCCTCAGCCGCCATCGTCATGGCGCTGGCGTGGTCGCCTGCCCACGCGCAGGGGCCGGGCGACACCGCCCCGCCCTTCCTCTCACCCTACAACAGTTCCGAGCCGCTCGAAAAATTCTTGGTCTTCTCCGCCGCGCCCCGCGCGAACGTGCCCGACGGGCAGGTGCACTGGGTAGATCTCGAAGTGCCGGGGATTGACGTGCTCGGCCCGGACGGCGACATCCGCAATATGTGCCCGGACGAGGGATTGGCGTGGTCGCTGCAAGGCGGCGACCCGTTTGGCGGAGGGAACTTCGTCGCCGTCGAGTGCCAGGGGCAGGCCGAGGGCTGGCAGATGCTCGCTTTCCACTTGTGCGAGGTTAGAATTGGGTTTAGTATAGATAATGCCCACAGGTTGTACACCCGCGTCCCCCCAGGGGCAGTGGTGGGGCGTGAGTGTGGGCACACGCACCTGAGCCTGGGCTACTGGGCCGGGGAGGGTGCTAAGAAAAGCCTGCCCTGCCCGCAGTGGCGCGTGCAGGAACGCTACTGGGTCAACCCGGCCTGCCTGGCGCAGGCGACGGGCCTGCCGCTGAACGCCAATGCTTACTGGTTCGGCGCGGAAGACTGGGAACTGCGCTATCTCACGCCGCAAGTGCTCAACCCGCTGCGGCAGGGGGCGCTGGCGGTGGTCACGATCGGGCTGGCCCTGTATGTGTTTCAGGCGTTCTGGCGGCCCGCGCGGCCCGAGGACTTTAACAAGAAGACTGGCCCGGCCTTCGAGGCGACGCTGAAGAGCGGCGTCTGGTTCTGGTTCTTGATTTTCCTCGTCGTACTCTCCACTGGCCCGGTATGGCCGGTGAACGGCGTGCACTGGAGCGGCTACACCGCCGACGACCGGCAGTACCGCGCGCTGGCGCAGCAGGTGAACTACAGCGATTGGCGCTTGCTCGAAGCCTTTTACGCCGTCGCCGTCCCGCGCGACGCCGCGGGCCTGCCGGCGAAGGACGGCCAGCCGGGCAAAGTGTTCCCGCCCGAGGCCGCCGCCGCCATCCCCTTCGGCGAGACCAACGCCGACGAATGGCAGACCGTGGACCCGACGCAGCCCGGCCCGCACGGACAGTATCGCGCCTGGGAGGCCGTGGCCGAGCGGTGGCCCGCGAGTTGGTACGAGCGCAACGTGTTGGGATTGAGCGTCTCCCGCGAGGCGGGGCGCCAGCGCGAGGGCTTGCAAGCCGTCGCCAAGAATCCGGCGCTGCTCAGCCTGGGGCGGCAGTTGGGCAAGATCATCCGGGCAGAGGATTTGTATGGCTCGTCGGCGGGCGCGCTGGGCCGCACGCAGATTCTGCCGGGGCACTTCGCGCCGGGCGGCCTGTGCGGCGACCTGGCCTCGATGGACGTGTGGAACGATCCGCTGGCCATCGCCGAATGCACGACGCGCTATCTCACGGTCAACGGCTGCTGGGGCAGTTGGTGGGCCAACGGCGACGTGTGGTCGGCGCTGTGCAGTTACAACCCCGGCGCGTGGAACCGCGGCGCCGACCAGTGGTATTGGAATGTTTTGCAGGACCGGATGACGCGCCTGACCGCCGCGAGCGCCGCGCTCGACTTGAAAAGCGCCTCGCCCCAGACGCTCGCCAGCCGCCTGTCGCGCGAGACGTACGTCTCCACGCCCGTCTTCGGCCTGGCGCTCACCCAGGCCCTGCTCGAGGGCGGGCAGAGCGCCTCTCGTCTGCCCGATCCGTTGGCCGGGTGGGCCGCGCAGATCGCGCCGCAGTTGAGCGGCCAGCGCGCCTCGATCCGGGTTGTGTATCGCCTTTTCCGGGCGTGGCTGTTGCTTTACTACCCACCCGAGACCTTACTTGCGCTCGGAGTCCAACTCTAATAGACTATATGGGATTTTTGATTTGGGATTTCGGATTGCTGATTGAAAAGCGTGGCGATGAGCATCCTGCCAATCAGCAATCAGCAATCAAAAATCTAAAATTCCTAACGAGGCTGCCATGAAACCGATCACCGACACGGTCAACAGTTTTGTCACCTTCATCGTCGCGATTGGACTCATCTGTCTGACGAGTTTCGTGTTCCTGCTCGCCAGCGCGCGCCTGAGCAACAGCACCCTCGGCAACCTGCTGGCGCAATCGGCGGGCGAGACCGCGCGCATGGCTCGCACCGAAAGCCTCGCCTTCTGGGGCCAGGTGGGCGGCGAAGTGGCGGCAGGGCTGGGCTACGGG
Organism: Anaerolineales bacterium; assembly: GCA_034435515.1. GTDB lineage: Bacteria > Chloroflexota > Anaerolineae > Anaerolineales > UBA6663 > DATDRS01. The sequence continues at coordinate 12,284 of DAOTXG010000246.1, read as the reverse complement.
CGGCAGCCGCTCTCGGCCGGCGGCGGCGGGGGTGTCATCGTCACCCCAGTGGTCATCGTCGCCACGCAACCCCCCACGCCCCAGGGCGGCGGCGGCGCGCCGCCGGCGACGGCCACGCCGGTCCCGGCGGCTTTTATCCGCAGTTCGCCGGTTTCCGAAGGCGGCCTCCTGCTCTGGCGCGGCCTCGACGCGAATTCACAGCGCCTGCCCCTCGGCGTCAACCTCGAACAAGTCCTGCAGCAGGCCAACTTTGCCCTCAGCCAGAACCCCGGCGATTTGCTCGCGTTGTGGCTGCTGAAGGTGGTGAACAACTGCCGCCCGCTCTACGACCAGATGGTGAAAGCCAATTACCAGGACCCGACGCAAGCGGACATCGTCGTCAGCGCCGCCGACGCCGTCATCGCGCAGTGCAACCCGCGCCTCTTCGCCGCCTACGCCAACAAGCGTTGGGCGGAACTCGCCAGGTGGACCTCGCAAATGCCGATTGACGAATCGCAGGCCGCCAGCCGGTTGAACGGTCTGCAAATCACTGTTGACGGCAAAATTGACGGCCCGGCGCGCGCCAACCGCCCCGAAGACCACGTGCAGGTGACGGTGCAGGCCGTCCCCGAATTCGGCCTCACCAGCCGCACGTTCGTCCTGACCGTGGCGGCGATCAATCAGCTGCTGGGCGCAGACCAGTGGAGCATCGGCGGCGGGCCGTACCCGGTGGGCGGCGGCCGCCTCTACCCGGACAACCCCCCCGAGCCGGCCTTGCCCACCGACGCCGACCTGACCCCGCCGGCTGTCCCCAGCGGCGGACAGATCCAGAGCGGCCCGTCGGCGCCTGTCACGACCGGCGGCAGGTATGTGGTGCAATCCGGCGATACGGTGTATAGTATTGCGCGCAAACTGAACGTCAGCCCGGAGGCGCTCATCGCGGCCAACGCCAACACGCTGGGCTTCAACCCGAACTATATCACGCCCGGGCAGGAGTTGATCGTCCCGTCGAGTCCCTGAAGGGCTGTCCCAAAATGGCTTCCCGGTTTCAGACCCTAAGGGTCTTCAAGACCCTTAGGGTCTGGGCGGAGGTGCGGCATGAAAGATCTCGGCTTTCTTCAGCGTTTCATCCCCTATCTCCTTGTGCTGGTATGTACCGCGCTCTTCTGGGGCGCCACCTACTTCTTCTGGCAGCAGGCCGCGAGCCAGATCGTCGGCGCGCCGCCCAGCCTGGCCCTGACTGTCTTCGCCCTGCCCCTGCCATTCCTGGGCTATTGGGTGCTGAGGCACTCTCAGCCCGACCGCCCCTTCAACACCCTCACCTATATGGGCACTCAGGTCCTCGCCCTCACCTTCTGGAGCATCGCCGTCTGGTTCTGGCTGCAGGCCTACATCTGGTACGAGTTCGTCGCCGAGCTCACCTTTATCCTGGTGTTCCTGTTCCTGCTCCTGCCCTATATGTCCATGGTGCGCGCCCTCGGCACGCCGGAGAGCGGCCGCCCCAGCGGCATCGTCGGCTGGGCCGACGGCTGGCTGACGTGGATGGGCAACGGCGAGCCGCACCGCGGCACGCTGATCCTGCTCGTCATCGTCTTCTGGAGCATCCTCTTCTGGAATTGGCCGACGCCGCCCATCCGCGACTACCCCATCGTCCTCACCGTCCCCGCCTGGGGCCTGCTGACCATCTTTGGCCTGATCTTCATCCGCACCATGTTCTTCCGCCAGACGCAACTGCCGGGCCAGGAGGTCCCGGCGGGCGACGCCAAAAAAAGTAAGTAGCGGCGGCGACCGCCCGCGCGGCCAGTGGGTGATTTACCCCTACTGGCTGCTGCTCATCTTCAACCTGGAGTTTCTGAGCTGGTCGGCCGGGCTGGCGGCGGCGCTGGCCCTGCTGGCCTACGCTTTCCTCTTCCTCCTCTCGCACTGGATCCTTATCCTGGCGGCGGCGGGGGCCATCATGGTCTATGGCCTCAAGTGGGCGCGCATCTTCCTCATCCGCATGATCGTGGACTACGACGCCGACAACGGCAATGGCCGCGTCATCATCGAGCGCCTGCTGCCGCACCCCACGCTGCCGGAGACGGTGCAGTTCCCGCTGCAACAGGCCGCGCAAGGCTCGCCCGAGGTCAACACCAAAGGGTTGTTCAATACGCTGGTCTCGCAGCTCAAGGGCCTGAAATTCCTGCGCAGCTTCGTTATCGGCGACCTGACGTTGAGAGGCCCCGCCGCGCCCTTCGGCATCACCATGTACAGCATCCGCGACCCGGACAGCGTGAAGAAGAAACTGGAGAACGACTGGAAGAAGATTGAGGCGATCAAGAACAAAGATAAGGCGGAGAAGGAGCGCGCCGAAAACGTTGACCGCATGACGGTAGCCGTGTCACAGGGCATTGTGCAGGGGTTTGCCTTGATCAAGGATAGTTTGCCCAAGCCCGAGCCGCCCGCCCTGCCTCCGGTGCAATATCCGTCACCCGACCCGATGGAGTGGGAGCCGGCCTGGTCGCTCAAGACCGCCCGAGCGGGTGGGGGCCCGGTCCGCCCCAAGCCAACCCGCCCCGCGCCTCCGCCTCCGCCCAAGCCGGAGGAAGAAGAAACAGCCGTGTCCGAGTCCGACGCGCCCGAGCCGCCTGTTGATCTGGCGCAGGCCCCGCTGGGCGCTACAGAATTGACCGTTTCCGATACCCCTCCGACAGAAACGGAACCACCTGAGCCGTTCGGCCCCGCTCCCTCCGAGCCAGAGCCTCCCGCTCAACCCCCCAACGGCCCGGCAAATTCATAGGCCGCGCTTGAAGCATGGCCTTATTCATCATTGATGCTCATGGAGTCATCGGACTCCGTTTGCGCCCTCACCCCTTCACCCGCACCGGCAGACCCGCTACCATAAGCAGCACTTCATCTGCCGCCCGGGCTAGGCGCTGATTGGCTTTCCCCAGTACATCACGGTAAAGCCGCCCCAGCGGGTAGGGAGGCACCAACCCGAGACCCACTTCGTTGGAGATCACAATCCACTCGGCCGGGCTGGCCGCATAGGCCGTCACTAGGCCCTCTACTTCGGCGTTCAGCGCGGCTTCGGCGGCCTCGGCGCTCACTGGTTCGGACAAAGGGGCGATAACATTGCTGGCCAGGAGAGTGAGGCAGTCAACGAGGACAACCTCGAAAGCGCCCGCGTGCGCGCAGATGGCATCGCCCACCCTCCGGGGCGCTTCGAGCGTTTGCCAGTGCGCCGGGCGCTCGCCACGGTGGGCGGCGATCCGCGCAGTCATCTCCTCGTCTCCGGCTTCGGCGGTCGCCACATACAACACGCGGCGGCCGCGGTCGGCGGCCAGTTGTTGAGCATAGGTGCTCTTTCCGCTCCGCGCACCGCCCAGGATGAAGGTGAAGTGAATACCCATAGTTTTCGTGAGGGGCAATACGCCAGGTGTGCCTGGCTCGCTTCCCCGTCACACGGCGCGTAGCGCTTTCAGACTTTTCTCCAAGGCCGCTTTGGACGAGAAGAAATCATCTTCGCCAAAGACTTCCAGCGTCAGCACGCCGGAATAGTTTTCGCGCAGTAGCAACTCAACGACTGGGTTGAGTTTCTCGGGTGGCATGTGTGCCAGCGATTTGTGATCCCGCTCGGCCAGGCCGTGCAGATGCACCACGCGTGTACGCAGGAGGGCAGCCTGTAAGTAGGGCACCGGGTCGTGCCCGTCCAACCACAAATGGCCGACGTCCACGCAGCGGCTGACCGGGACGCGTTCGATCACGGACAAGATAAAATCCAGCGGGTAGCGCTCGAGGTTCTCCACGGCCAAGCGGTCCGGGCCGCCTGCCCAACCTGCCGCCAGTTCGAGCGCACGGACGGAGTAGTCCTGCCAGCGTCTTATCTTCACATCCAGCCTATCGCTCGTCATGGCTGGCGCGCCAGAGGCAGGAAGCAATTCCTTGCCGTCGAGATGGAGCACATAGGCCCACGGATCAAGAGCGCGAGTGCAATCAATGACTTTCCTGGCCTTCGTTAGCGAGACGTGACCCTCGTCGCCCCCGGCCCCGAGACGCAGATCCAACGGCAGGTGCACGGTGAAGGTGAGGGCGTGGGTGTCGGCCAGCGCCTGGAGCGCGGCGATCACCTCCGGCCCGGGCAAGTTATTCGGGCCATCGTCCACTTCAAACAACACGAGCTCGACGTCCTGCACCTTATCGGCCAGGAAACGAACATTGGGCAGGATGTCGTCGGGGATGATATAGGAGGTGGCGCCGAGGCGGAAGGGGATCATGGCCGGCCTACGAGGTCGGAGGAAATCTGGCCGCGAAGACCAGCAGGGCGGCCAGCTCGGTCAGCTCGACGGTCAAGCCAAAGACATCGCCCGTGACGCCGCCGAGGCGCGCGCGGGCCAGGTCGACGATTGCCACGGTGACCAGACCAGCCACGACCGCCGCCATGAGCGCGCGCCAGCCGCCGATGGCGACCAGGATCAGCGGAGTGAGGGCCGCGAGGGCGAGAATGGAGGGCGTTATCCCGCGCGCAAAGTCAGCGCCCAGGCCGCCGGGCCGGGCCGCCGGCTGGAGGGCGACGAGCAAGATGAGCCAACGGGCCAGCGCGGCAGAAAAGATGAACGCCCAGAAGGAAAGCGCCGCCGTGAGAGAGGCGACAGCCAGAACTTTCAAGATGAGGAAAAGAGTCAGCCCTGCGCCGCCAAACGCGCCCAGGCGCGGGTCGCGCATAATTTCGAGGCGGCGCTCGGGCGAGACAGAAGCCAGCAGACCGTCACAACAATCGGCCAGGCCGTCGAGGTGCAGTCCGCCCGTGAGGGCGGCCCACAGCGCGACGACGAGCGCCGCAGTCAGAGACGCCGGGAAAAGATGAGCGAGAAGAAAATGCGCGGCGGCGAGCAGGGCGCCGAGGCCGAGGCCCACGACCGAGAACCACGCGCCCGCACGGCCCAGGGTCAGCCCTAAGTCTGCCGCGGGGCCGCCCGGTTGGGGCGGCGGAGTCCGCACGGGCAGCACGGTCAAAAAGCCGATGGCCAGCCAGAGTCCATTCATTGTTTGTCGCTGACACCAGCCTCGGCAAAGGTGGACATTTCGTCGAGGAGGCGCGCCGCTGCCTCAATCACGTGAAACGCCAGCGCTGCGCCGGTGCCCTCACCCAGCCGCAAGTTGAGGTCAAGCAGCGGACGCAGGCCCAGGTGCTCAAGGATGACGCGGTGGCCGATTTCGACCGACTGGTGCGAGGCGATGAGATAGGGCTTGACTCCCGGAGCAAGATGCGCGGCTACGAGCGCCGCCGCGCCGGAGATGAAACCGTCAATGACCACCGGGACGCGGTGCGCCGCTGCGCCGAGGATAACGCCGACGAGGCCGGCGATTTCCAGCCCGCCGACTTTGCTCAACACGTCGAGTGGTTTCTGCGGGTCAGGCCGGTTGAGGGTCAGAGCCTGTTCAATCACGGCCACTTTGCGCGCCAGTCCCGCGTCGTCCACGCCTGTGCCGCGCCCCGTGACCTGCGCGACCGGAAACCCCGTGAGCGCAGCGGTGATGGCTGCCGAGGGCGTGGTGTTGCCGATGCCCATGTCGCCAGTGGCGACGAGGTCGAGGCCACTGGCAATCTCAGCCCCGACGACGCGCAGCCCGACGGCGACAGCGTCTTCGGCTTGAGCGCAAGTCATCGCCGGACCGCGAGCCATGTTTTGCGTGCCGTGCGCCACTTTGCGAATCTCCAGCCCAGGCAGCGGGTCAAAATCGGCGGCCACGCCAATATCTACGACCACGACGCGCGCCTCGGCCTGCCGCGCCAGCACGTTGATGGCCGCGCCGCCGCGCAGAAAATTGAGCACCATCTGCGGCGTGACCTCGGCGGGGTACGCGCTCACGCCTTCGGCGGTCACGCCATGATCCCCGGCCATGACGATCACCACCTTGCGCCGCACGGAAGGACGTGGCCGCCCGGTGATGGCGGCCAACTGGAGGGACAGCTCCTCGAGGCGGCCGAGGCTGCCCGGCGGTTTGGTGAGCGTGGCCTGCCGGGCGCGCGCCACAGCCTCGGCCGTGAGGTCGAGTGGCGGAATAAAGGGCAGAGTCAGAGGCATATTAGTCCTGAGTTATTCCAAAACAGCAAAATCTGGCCGGGTGAGGCCGCCGGGCGCGCAGAGAATTTCAGGCGTTCTCGGCGCTCTGGGCGTGTCCGCTCTCAGGCCAGTACGTCCCACAACGGCTCAGACACGCCGTGTTGCTTGTTCTCGTAGCGCGCCATCGCGAACAGCAGATCCGAAAGCCGGTTGAGGTAGCTCAACACGTAGGCGCCGATGGTTTCGGCGCGCGACAGCGCAATGACTTCACGCTCGGCGCGGCGGCACACGGCGCGCGCCGCTTGCAGATGCGCCGCCCCGGCGGATCCGCCCGGAAGGATGAAATTCTCCAGCGGCCCGATGACGTGATTTAACTCGTCCACGAACTGCTCCAGCCTCTCCACATGCCGCTTTTCGATCTGGGGAACTTTGTATTTCGCCTTGTCCTCTTCCAGGAAACTCAGATCGGCGCCGAGATGAAACAGTTCATTCTGGATAGACAGCAGCCTCTCGGCCACGCGGGAGCTTAACCCGTGCGCCAGAGCCACGCCGATGAACGAGTTCAATTCATCCACCGCGCCATACGCCTGCACGCGCAGCGAATCTTTGGGCACGCGCTGTCCGCTGCCGAGGCCGGTGACGCCTTGGTCGCCAGTGCGAGTGTAGAGTTTGGTGAGACGGGGCATAGGCTGCTCCTGCAAATGTGATTTTTGTGCCGGATACGGAACACGCAATACGCAATACGTGAACTGAAGGTGTATGGCGTATTGCGTATTCCGTATTGCGTAATCCATATCACCCATCGCTTGCTTTTCCATCCGGCAATATGAGCGGCGTGCCGTGCGTTGGGTGAGAGATGACGTTCACGGGCAGCCCATAGGCCGCGGCCAGGTTGGCCGGGGTGAAAACTTCCGCCGGAGTGCCTAGGGCGCGCAGCTCGCCGTTTACCAGCAGCGCCGCTCGATCGGCGAATTGCGCGGCGAGGTTGAGGTCGTGCAAGGCCGCGAGGACGGCCAGGCCTTCCTTGTGCGCCAGGTCTTGCACCAATCCCAAAATGACGACCTGATGCTTGAGGTCAAGATGCGCCGTCGGCTCGTCCATCAGCAACACGGGCCCGGACTGGGCGAGGGCGCGGGCGATGAGGACGCGCTGCTGTTCGCCGCCCGAGAGCTCTCCGATGCGTCGCGGCGCAAGGTCGGTGGTGCAGGTGCGCTCCATCGCCGCCAGCGCGGCCGCGCGGTCGGCCTCGCCCTCGCGGCCCAGCCAGCCCAGATACGGCGTGCGTCCCATCAGCACAATCTCTGCCACGGTGAAAGCCTCTGGCAGATTCATCGCCTGCGGGACGACCGCGACCCGGCGGGCGCGCTCTATTGGCAGTAGCCGCAAGAGATCCACGCCGTCGAGCTGGACCGACCCGCTGCTGGCGGGGATGACGCCGCTGGCGGCGCGGATAAGCGTGGACTTGCCCGCGCCGTTCGGCCCGACCAGCGCGACGACCTCGCCCGCGCGAACTTCGAGGCTCACGCGGTGGAGCACGTCCCGACCGTGATAGCCCGTTGAGAGATTGGTGATGGTCAGAGCAGTCATAATCAAAACACCGAGCGCTTCAACCGCCGCAGCAAAAAGATGAAGAAGGGCGCGCCCGTGAGCGCGGTGATGACGCCGACCGGGATCTCCTGCGGCGCCAGTATCGTCCGCGCCACCAGATCGGCAAAGATCAGGAAGGCTGCTCCGCCGAGAGCCGAAAGCAGGATCAACCGGCGGTAGTCCGGGCCGCCGATCATGCGCAGGATGTGCGGCACCACCAGGCCCACGAAGCCGATCAATCCGCCAAAGGCCACCGCCGCCGCCGTCATCAGCGTCGCCGCGCCGACGAGCATCAGTTTCAAGCGATCCACGTGGATGCCCAACTGTTTGGCCTGTTCCTCGCCCAATTGCAGCACGTTGAGCGCCCGCGCGTTGACCAGCACGCCGATAAGTCCCAGGAGCAGATACGGCAAGACAATCCACACGGAAATCCAGCCGCCGCCCGCATAGCCGCCCAGCAGCCAGCTTAAGGCGCGGCTCACGCCTTCGGGCGAGCGCAACATCCAGAAAGTAGTGATGGCCGAGGCGAATGAGCCAACGGCCACGCCTGCGAGCAGCATCGTCGTCACCGGCGTGGAGCGCCCCACCCTCGCCATCATCACCACCAGTCCCACCGTCAACACGCCGCCGACGAAGGCGCCGAGCGGAACGGCGACCAGCCCGACAGTCGTCGCCGAGAGACCAAAGGTGATGATGAACGTCGCGCCCAGCCCGGCCCCCGAGGCCACGCCGACGAGGTACGGGTCGGCCAGCGGGTTGCGGAATAAGCCCTGATAGGTTGCTCCCGCCGAAGCGAGGGCAGCGCCCGTGAGCGCCATGAGCATAACGCGCGGCAATCGGATTTGAAACAGGATTGTGGCGAAGGTCTCAGGATAATCGGCAGCCGGCCATCCCAGCGTGCGGGCAAGCAGCAGTTTGCCCACAGCCAGCGGTGGGATGGCCACGCTGCCCACGGCCATGGCCACCAGCGCCGAGAGCGTCAGGGTCACCAGGCAGGCCGCAAAGAGCACGCTCGTCCGGCGGCGGTGTGGCCGGAAGAGATCGGGAGCAGCCGAGGTCAGGCTGGCGGACACAGCCACTGGCGATGGAGGGTGGGCTGACTGCCTCGCCTCCTGGGGAGGCGAGGCAGTCAGCGAGCGCGGCCAACTCATTTGAACAACTCGGGATGAATCAACCTGGCCAGGGCCTCCAGGCCATCCGCCACGCGCGGGCCGGGGCGGCTGACCAGATTGTCGTCGAAGGTGTGCACGGCGTCGTTCTTCACCGCCGCGATTTTGTCCCAACCGACGCGGGCCTTGACCAGCTCCGGCGTCTGCCCGCCGAAAGTGAACGAACCCAGGATGATGACCTCCGGATCCTGCGCCACCAGCTCTTCAAGGCTGATCTGGTAATACTGATCCTTCGCCGCCGCGCCGACGTTCGCGCCTCCGGCGAGCGTGAGCAGTTGGTCAATGAACGAACCTGGCCCCGCCGTCCACGGCTTGGCGGGATCGGTCGCGTCAATTTCGTAGAACACTTTGGGCTTGTCGGCCAGTTGGCTGGTTTTGTCTGTCACCACCTGGACGCGCGCTTTCATGTCCGCGACTAATTTCTCGGCCTCAGCCGCCTGCCCGATCAGTTGGCCAATCGCCAGGATGTCGGCGTAGATGTCGTCCAGCGTCGTCGCGTTGTGCGCTGCGTAGACCTTTAGCCCCAGGTCGGCCAGGGCCTTCACGTCGTCCGGGTTAGTGATGCCGCCCGCCAGAACCAGGTCCGGCTTGAGCGCGATAATCGCTTCGGCGTTGACCTTCGGGTACAGGCTGCCGACGCTCGGCACGTTCGCCGCCTCGGCGGGGTAGTCGGAATAGTCGTCGCGCCCGACCAGTTTGTCCCCCGCGCCGAAGGCGAACACGATTTCGGTATTCGAGGGCGCGAGGGAGACAATGCGCCCGGCCGGCGCCGTGAGTTCGACTGCGCGCCCGAGCGCATCGGTGACGGCGATTGGCTCAGCCGTGGGTTCAGCTGTAGGCGCTGCCGTCGTCTCAAGCGTAGGCGCCTCAGTCGGGGCGGCGGTCGGCGGCAGGACGGTCGGCGTAGGCGCAGGAGCGGCCGGCTGCACGCACGCGCCAAGCAGCACGGCGAATGTCAGTGTCAGTGACAAAAGTGATTTGCGTAGCATAGTGTGAAAATCTCCAAAATCATCCGTGTAATCCGTTCAATCCGTTGACAAAAAAGCCCCTCGTCGCGTGACGGGGGGCTAGAGGGTAACTGAACTATTGCGCTGCCGGTCCAGTGTTCCCACCTCCTTTCTGCGAGGCGCGTGGTGAACGCAGTGAAGGCGGGCGACCTGGCTTGCTGGCTGATGGCGTCTAGCAGATAGCGCATGGCATGTCGTTGCCATCGGCTATCGGCTATTCGCTATAGGCTATCAGCCAGCTTACAGTTGCGCGACAGCGCCGGACTGACCCCCGTAGGGGTGTCACCGGCTTCGCCGTTTCGGCCCTGACCATCCGGGGTAACAGGGCGCCTGCACTGCTTGAGTATGCGATTGGTGAAGGCACTATACCGCAGACAGGCGAGGTGTGTCAAGAAACGCCCGAGGCCGGACAGGTCTTTGGAGATACTGCTGGCGAATTGTTCGCCACGTTGTCAGCAGCGGATTGGGTAACGGATGGAGCGGATGGAGGCGGCCTATCCGCTCCATCCGTTATGCCGAAGGCCATCCGCTGCCGATTTCGCCAGCAGTATCTTTGGAGACCTGTCCGGTCTGGAGCACAACCAGCCAATCACTTAAACGGGCAGATATCTTCGGGCACGTAGTTGCGGTTGTTTTCGAGATAGAACGCACTGCCCAACGGAATCAAGATTTCATCAGCGTGCGCCGAGGCATAATCAATTGCCTTACCACATGCAGCGGCGACACTTTGACTGGCTTGATATTCTTCCCAAACGACCTTTGCCAGTTCCGCGTATTGATGCCCGACCGCACCCGCGGGGAACTTGCTTTGCAAGGCGTCGTAAACGACCTGTGCTTCACGCAAGTTGCCTTGAACGATGTGCAGGAGTGCAATGCGATAACGGGCATAGGCGCTTAGGCGGGCGCGCTCGTCTGGATTGGGGGCAGGTGTCACGAGCGACGAGTAGGGATCATAACCTTGGCTCCACTCCCAGAGTTTTTCATCGAATATGGCCTGTTGGTAGAATGTGAGAGCTTCAGCGTACCTGCCGTTCCCCGTTGCCTCGTCCCCGTCTAGTACAGCCTGAAAACGATACTTCGGTGGCGAATGATGAGTGCGCACTAATGTAAACACATAGCCGTTCCATGCCCACGTTTCTATGCGATCACGGTCCGGGGCCATCGGGGCTATCGTGAACTCCAATGACAACATGGTGACCACCACTTCCAGAGTTCCGTTGCCGTCGGTATCTGTGATCACCACCGGGCCTTCAGCCGGAATCCAGTAGACTGGCTGACCATAATTCCCTCCCCATTCAAAGTCAGGAGACTGATATTCAACCATAGAGGCAAAATCAGTTCCATTCCATTCCAGGATGAAGAGTCTATCGCCGCCGTGAAGGTCGGGCGCACGGAGCACGATCTCCCGCACGCCATTCAAGTTCATATCCCGGATAGCCTCGATTTTCAGGTGTCCTTCGTCGTTATCTCTATCCCCCAAAAGGAAATAGGAAATACTTTCGTAACGCCCCTCGTTGCATGCAAATACCCACAGACCGCTGGTCGACCCTCCGCCCTCGGGAAAAACGATCTCTACGATAACATCAGGCACAGTATCGTTCGTCACATCCCTGATAAAGACGTGGGCCGGGAGAGTTTGGGGCGGAAAATCAGCGGGCAAGGGCGCTGGCAGACTGGTGATCGCCTCCTCTAGACCCACGGCTGACCCGTGAATATTGAGGTAACCCAGAATCCCCGCATCAGGTTTCATCTCTTCTGGATTGAGATAGGCCGCGAAGACGGTGTCAAGCGTGAGGGGGGGTTGCGTTGCCCCACTCGGCTTGGGGCATTCGGCGGCGGGCGCGGGCGTGCGGGTGATGGGCGGGCCGAGCGTCGGCGTCAGCGAAGGCATGGGCGTGTCGGTGGGCAGCGGGGTGGGTGTGGCCGTCGGCGCGGGTGTGCGCGTCGGGGGCGCGGTGCGGGTGGGGGCAATGGTGCGCGTTGGGGAAGGCGTGGGGGCAATGAGCGTGGCCTGCACAACCCGCAGAGGCGTTTGCGTAGCAGTTGGAGAGGCAGTGGGCACGGCGCAGGCGGAGGCCAACCACGCCAGGTTGATGAGGCAGATAAAAGGCATCAAGGGTTTCATCGCCGGTTGTCCCTCAGGATGCGGGTGGAGTTTCGCCGGTTATCACTTCATTCAGGGCGACACTTCCAGCACGTAAATAAAGCCGTCGGAGGAGTGGAAGGCAATTCGTTTGCCATCCGGGGACCAGTGCGGGTCTCGGTCCTCGCCCCAGCGGAAGGTCAGGCGGGTGAGGCGGCTGCCATCCGCATTCATCATATAAATCTCAAACTGGTATGGGTGCGTGGGGCCGATGGAGGGGAAGGCAATGCGTCGTCCATCGGGCGCCCAGGCTGGCTGCCCGACACCGTAGTACGTTCCGCTGACTTCGGTGAGACGTCTCGGTTCACCGCCATTGGCATTGACCACGTCAATTGAGTAGCGATCCTCTCTT
>DAOTXG010000245.1:0-7266 GCA_034435515.1 Anaerolineales bacterium | reverse complement strand
ACCCGCCGACGTTGAATGACGCCGTTGACGATTTTGCGCGCTTGCAGCGTGCGCTGGAGGCATACGGCGTCCACGACCTCGACATCCCTCTCCCCCTCCTGCGCGAACTCGGGCAGCGCCTGCGTGAAGCAGACTGGGCCGTCACGGCCATCGTCGAAACCGACAACTGGCGCAGGCCCGACGGCCCGCCTCGCCTCATTGATCTGGTCGCCGGAGATCAGGCAGAGACGGTCTGGGGCCTGGCCATTGATATTGGGACGACGACGATCACCGTCTATCTCGTCAACCTGCTGACTGGCGAAGCCGTAGACAGCGCCGCCGAATACAACGGACAAATTGCGCGCGGCGAGGACGTGATCTCGCGCATCCTCTACGCCGGCAAGAACGGCGGACTCGGGGAACTGGCCTATCTGGTGAGCAAGACGATTAACGAGGTCATTCGCCGTCTCGCGCAGCGCAACCAGGTCGAGGCCGGGCGAATTTACAAGGCCACCGTCGCGGGCAACAGCACGATGATGCATCTGTTCCTGAGCGTACCGCCTGCTTCCATCCGCCTGACGCCCTACATTCCCGCCGTCAGCCACCCTTTGCCCGCGCTGGCCGCCGAGGTCGGGCTGGACATTTACCCGCTCGCGGTGGTGGATTGCCTGCCCGGCGTCGCCTCGTACGTCGGCGCGGATATTACCGCCGGTGTGCTCGCTTCGCGCCTCTCCGAAGCCGAGGCGCTGACGTTGTTCATCGACATCGGCACAAACGGCGAGATGGTGCTGGGGACCAAGGATTGGCTGGCGACGTGCGCGTGCTCGGCCGGCCCGGCGTTTGAGGGGGCCGGGGTGGTGTGCGGGATGCGCGCGACGGCCGGGGCCATCGAAGAAGTGTGGATTAACAGCCGGACTTTCGAGCCGACCTATCGCGTCATCGGCAGGACGAAGCCGCGCGGGCTGTGCGGCTCCGGGCTGATTTCGCTCGTCGCCGAGTTGTTCATCACCGGGGTCGTGGACAAGGGCGGCAACTTCAAAAGAGACCAGGGCAATCCGCGCGTGCGCCTCGGCGAGCACGGGCCGGAGTACGTCGTCGCGTGGGCCGGTGAAACCGCCGCGGGGCGTGACGTCGTCCTGACGAAGGTAGACATTGACAATCTGCTTCGGGCCAAAGCCGCGGTTTACGCCGGGTTCACCGTGCTGGCTCAAAACGTCGGCGTGGATCTGGCGGAGGTCGAGCAGGTGCTCGTCGGCGGGGCGTTCGGCAAGTACCTCAACGTCGAAAAGGCGGTGCAGATCGGCCTGCTGCCCGACCTGCCCTGGGAGCGCTTCCACTTCCTCGGCAACACGGCGGTGCAGGGGGCCTATATGGCCCTGCTGTCACGCGAGGCGCGAGCGCAGATCAAAGCCATCGCCGAGAAGATGACCTACGTCGAACTGTCCGCGGACAATACCTTCTACGATGCGTTTACGAGCGCGCTCTTCCTGCCGCACACCGACCTGAGCCGCTTCCCGACCGTGGCGAAGCTGTGGGACAACGGCGGCAGCCGCCGGGCTGGATGGCCTGGGTAGCGACGATCTGTCGGCCATGAGAGCGCCCTGGGCCTGCCGAAGGGCGCAGGCTTCGACCTACTCAACAAGTTGCAGTAAGTGGTCGGAGGGGGCGACGATGAATAACCGGGTACACAGCCGATGATTGACTTTCGCAGTTTGCCCGGGGCTATCTGGCGTCTGATGAAACTGCCCCGCATCTGGTACGCGCTGGGGCTTGGCCCGGTAGTTGGGCAGCTGATCTTGCTATGGACTACGACGGGCCGTAAAACCGGCCTGCCCCGCGTGACGCCGCTCCAGTATGAAGAGGAGAACGGTGTGTTCTACGTCGCCTCGGCGCGCGGGACGCAGGCGGACTGGTTTCGGAACCTCGCGGCGGACCCGCACGTGCAGGTGCAGGTGAAAGCCCGCCGCTGGCGCGGCCTGGCGCAGCCGATCACCGATCGGGGCCGTATCGCCGACTTCCTGGAACTGCGCCTGCGTCGCCACCCACGCATGATGGGAGCACTGCTCCGCGGCGAAGGGCTTCCGGCACGGCCCACCCGCGCACAACTTGAGCAATTTGCCGAAAAGATTGCCATGGTGGCAATCCGGCCCTGGATAGGTGACCCATGAAACTCTCAGGCGTACATATCCTTTTAACGTACCAGTGTACCCTTGAGTGCGATCACTGCTTTGTCTGGAGCAGCCCGTGGCAAAGCGGCACACTGACGCTGGAGAAACTGCGCGAGGCGTTGTTCCAGGCCAAAGACCTTGGCACAGTCGAGTCGATCTATTTCGAGGGCGGGGAGCCGTTTCTGTATTACGCGCTCCTGCTCGGCGGGGTGCGCGAAGCGGCGCGCCTCGGCTTTGAGGTCGGCATCGTCTCAAACGGTTACTGGGCGACGAGCGTCGCCGATGCCCTCGAATGCCTGCGGCCATTCGCCGGGTTGATACAGGACCTCTCGATCAGCAGTGATGTGTATCACTGGAATGAGCGCCTCAGCCGGCAGGCGCAGAACGCCCGCGCCGCAGCGGAGCAGTTGGGCATCCCCATCGGCGTCATCAGCATTGCGCAGCCAGAAGCCATGCGCGCCGCCTCCACAGTGGGTCAACTGCCGGCGGGCGAATCGGCGGTCATGTATCGCGGGCGAGCCGCTCAGCGGCTGGTCGCACGAGCGGCGCGGCGGCCCTGGGAGCAGTTCGCCGAATGTCCCTACGAAGACCTGCGCGAGCCGGGACGGGTGCACGTAGACCCCTTCGGCAATGTGCACATCTGCCAGGGGATTGCGCTGGGCAATCTCTTCCAGACACCGCTGAAGGAAATATGCGAGACCTACGATCCAGATGCTCATCCAATCACAGGCCCGTTGCTGAAGGGCGGCCCGGCGGAACTGGTGCGCGGCTATGACCTGCCGCACCGCGAAGACTATGCCGACGCCTGTCACCTGTGCGATGAGGCCCGCCGGACGTTGCGCGGGCGGTTCCCGCAGAGCCTGATGCCTGAGCAGATGTATGGAGTACCCGCCGGGCAGTGAACCCTTTTGCGCCGACGGGTATGAGGGTTGATCCCATGGACAAGACGATAGAGTGGCTGCTCGACAAAGATAATCCCTCGGTACGTTACTTTACCCTCAGGCACCTGTTCGACCGACCCGACGACGATCGCAAGATTCAGGCTGCACAGCGGGCGATTATGCGAAGCGATCTGGTAAAACGCATTCTCGCCGCGCAACACCCCGTAGGTTATTGGGTGAAGCCGGGGCCGGGGTACACACCCAAGTACCAATCCACGGTTTGGCAGATTCTTTTCCTCGCCGAATTGGGTGCGAGCGGGCAAAACCGGCAAGTGCGGCGGGGGTGCGAATATCTCCTGGAACATGCGCAGGCGGTTCACGGCGGGTTATCAGCGACGGCGAACGCCTCGCCGAGCGGAGCGATTCACTGTCTCGACGGGAATCTGATCTGGGCGCTCGTCATGCTCGGCTACGGCGACGACGAGCGCGTGAAGCGCGCGGCAGATTGGCTGGCAGGCGCGATCACCGGCGACGACTTCGAGTGGTGGTATGCCTCCAGTGTGCCGGGGCCGGGGTTCAGGTGCGCGGCCAACCTCGGCCAGCCATGCGCCTGGGGAGCCGTGAAATCACTGCGCGCGCTCGCCAACCTGCCGCCGGCGTGGCGCTCGCCACGGGCGAGGAAGGCTACGGCCATGGCCGCCGAGTTCCTGCTCAGCCGCGATCCAGCGAAGGCCGATTATCCGTACACGGGTCGCGTGAGCGGCGAGTGGTTCAAGTTCGGCTTCCCGCTCTCATATACGTCCGACGTGCTGGAGGCGCTGCTGGCGCTCGTCGAGGCCAGTTACGGGCGCGACCCGCGCCTGAAGAACGCGCTGTCGTTGGTGGAAGCCAAGCGCAGCGCAGATGGGCGCTGGGCGTTGAAACACAGACTCAATGGCAAGATGTGGGCCGACGTCGAGGTCAAGGGGAAGCCAAGCAAGTGGATCACGTTGAGGGCGCTGAGGGTGCTGAGAGGCGTGGGGAGGAGATGAACGCTGATTCGTGGTCGTGGTTCGTTAGCACCGTCCAGTTCGGCGTGGCTGGGCTTGCGCTCCTCTTTCCCCTCGGCTGGCTGTGGCCGACCCTGCAATTCCGCAGCAGCCGCCGGGCAGTGGTGATGGGCGCTTCACTCTTCTGGCCGGCGTTTGCACTGGTCTTGGTGCAGACGACCTGGCATGGCTACTACCAGTTCTTCTATCCGCCGTGGATGAAGTGGGGAGTTGCGATCGTCGCTTTGGCGGTCTACTCAGCCTACGCATCCGGGTCACATTGGCTCGCCTCCCGCCTGCCGGGTCATCCGTTGCCGTGGTTCTGCTTAGTCGTTGGCGGCCTGGCGATCATGGAACATCTCGTCGCCTGGTATATCGTCGATCTCCCCGGCCGAGTGCCCCAATTGCACGATACGCCGTTCAGCGCGGTGTTGCTCTTCTCGTTTTTTGAATATCAAGTGTACTGGGCTGTGACGTTATGGCTAGGCTGGCTTCTGCTCAGAGTCTCGGCGCATCGTCACGGCGACGGTCCTGCCGCCTTCCCAAGGTAACGAAAGATGCAAGGTACGGATGTGTTCTTGGCTCACGTGCCTGAACTGCGCGGGGCGCGCGGTCCGCTGACCTTTCTGTTCGCACTGGCGCTGTTCGCGGCGGCGAGCGGCGTCATGTACTTTGTGGATGGGCTGTGGCCGGAAGGCACGCTCGTCACGCAGGTGGTCGTGGTGCTCGTCGGTTTCTTCACGGCCGCTCCGTTCTTCTGGCGGCGCAAGGCGTATAAGGCACGCTGGGGTGAGAAGGCATACTGGAGGGCGTTCTCGCGGCACATCGTGCCTGGCCTGCCGCTGTTATTTGCGGCCATTGCCCACACCGCTTATATGCCCGGCCCGCGCATTATTACCGGCTGGGCCACGCCGATCGTCTCGATGCTTGGGCTTTACTTCCTGCTCACCGGCCTCGTCGTCTGGGCGCGCGGCGGCATGGTCATCGGGGTGGACTACGGCCTGATGCTGTACGTGTATTTCCCTGCCGGAAGCCACGTTGTGAATTCGGCGATCTACTCGCTTATCCGTCACCCGATGTATTCGGGCGCGGTGCGCGTGGGGCTGGCGCTGGGCCTGTGGCGCGGTACGCTGTGGTCGGTGCTCTTTGGCCTGTCGATGCCTCTTGGCCTGACGCTCTGGCTCAGGCTGGCGGAAGAACCGGAGTTGATCGAGCGGTTTGGAGAAGGCTACGCCGAGTATCGCCGGAAAGTCCCGGCGTTCTGGCCGCGCTGGCGGGAGGCAGGAAAGTTCGTCCGCTTGCTGCTTACCGGAGGGTGATATATATTACTCTGCAGCCTCTACGCAGTCTGCGAAGATTTGTAGGACACGCTTCGCGTGCCACGCACAGCGTGTCCCAGGCGGGACATGTCTTACGTTTGCTTGCGGCTGGGCTGCGTTATGATTAAGCAAACAGGTTGCTGCCCAGGCATGAACTTTCAGGAGCGGGTCTCATGGACAAAATAACCGAATGGCTCTTGGAGAAGGACAATCCTTCCGTGCGTTATTTCGCCCTCCGGTATTTGCTCGAGCGGCCCGAGGACGATCGCGAGGTGCTGGCCGCACGACGCGCGATCATGCGCGGTGAGCCAGTGAAGAAGATTCTGGCCGCCCAGCACCCGGAGGGCTGGTGGAGCAAACCGGGCGTCGGGTACAGTCCCAAATACCAGTCCACCGCATGGCAAATCCTCTTCCTCGCCGAACTCGGCGCAGACGGGCGTAACCGCCAGATCCAGCGCGGCGTCAAGTATCTGCTCTCGCATTCGCAGGCCGCGCACGGCGGCTTCTCGGTCAATGCCGGCGCAGTCCCCAGCGGCGCCGTGCACTGCCTGAACGGGAATTTGATCTGGGCGCTCACTACGCTGGGGTACGCCGGCGACGAACGAGTGCAGCACGCCGTGGAGTGGCTCGCCGGATCAATCACCGGCGATGACTTCGACAGTTGGTACGCCTCCACCGTACAAGGGCCGGGCTTCCGGTGCGGTGTGAACGAGGGCCAGCCGTGCGCCTGGGGAGCAGTCAAGGCGTTGCGCGCGCTCGTCAGCCTCCCGCCAGAACTGCGGACGAGTCGCGTGGAGAAGGCGGCCCGCATGGCCGTCGAGTTCCTCCTCAGCCGCAACCTGGCAGAGGCTGACTACCCTTACACCATTCGAGTGAGCGGCGAGTGGTTCAAGTTCGGCTTCCCGCTCTCGTACACATCCGACGTGCTGGAGGCGCTGCTGGCGCTCGTCGAAGCCGGTTACGGGCGCGACCCGCGCCTGAAGAACGCGCTGGCGCTGGTGGAAGCCAAGCGCGGCGCGGACGGGCGCTGGGCGTTGAAGCACAGCCTCAACGGCAAGATGTGGGTTGACGTCGAGGTCAAGGGGAAGCCAAGCAAGTGGATCACGTTGAGGGCGCTGAGGGTGCTGAGAGGCTCGGGGCAGTGAACGCTCACCTTTGGAATTGAGACAAGAGGCAAGGAGACGATCACCATGGCTGGCATACGCATTGGTCAAGCGACCCACTATTACAACCATCTGAGCGTGGCCGTGCTCGCCCTCACGGATGTGATCCGGGTGGGGGACACGGTGCACATCCTCGGCCATTCGACGGACTTCAAGCAGGAGGTCACGTCGTTGCAGATCGAGCACCAGTCGGTGACCGAGGCCGGGCCGGGGCAGGAAATCGCGTTGAAAGTCATTCAGCGCGTACACCCCCACGACGCAGTGTTCAAGGTCACGGACGAGCAGTAAGGGCATCTTCCTCGTAGGCTAAGCCGCATTGGCTCACTGACAGTCTCCACCCGTGGACTTACGCCCCGCTCGGGGCTGGCCCGCGGGAAAGAAACTCAGATCGGGTGAGGATGACGATCAAAGCGGCGATGACCGCCAACACCAGCGCGAGCGCCAGTTGAGGGAGGATCGGCGACAGCCGGCCTGGATCGAAATCAGAGGCTGCGCTGCCGGCCAGGGTGAGCAGGGCGACGACGAGCAGCACTGACCCGACCGGCAGAAGCACTGCCACCAAATACCAGTTGAACGGCACACGCCACCGGAACCGCCGGGCCAGCAGCGCCTCCAATCCTGCTTTACCGCCAGTGATCGCCGCCATGAGAAGCGCGGCGTTGGCCGGGCCAGAGTACCCGAGGAACGCGCCAAACTGGCCCGCCGCCGCCGCCAGCCACCACCCCGGC
>DAOTXG010000244.1:0-8836 GCA_034435515.1 Anaerolineales bacterium | reverse complement strand
CCGTCGCCGAGGTGCGAGGCGCCGCCCAGGATGAGCGAGTCGCCGTAGAAGTCGTTGACGTTCTGGCCGTAGGCCCGCAGAGAAGCGAACAGGCGCATCCACTGTTCGCGCACCTTGCTCCACGGGCCGGTCATTTGCTGCCAGACCGAGGCCGCCGTCGGCGAGGCGGCCAGTTCAGGCCCGGCCCAGCCAATCATCACGCCGGCCAGGGCCACGACCAGCCCCGCGCGCAGGAAGTCGAAACGAATCTCGGGACTGTAAGCCACGCGCGCCGCCCGCCATTCGCGCTCGCGCGCCAACAGGCTCACGCGCGTCACCAGCAGCAGAGCCAGGAGCAGATACACCGCCAGGTACAGGTCAATCCGCGCCGGGCCAAGGTAGTAGTAAGCGTTGATCAGCAGTCCCGCGCCGCCGGGAATCACCGCCAGCCACACCGACCCGCGCCGGAAGACCGACCACGCGCCCAGCACGCCAAAGCTCCAGAAAAGCAGGCTGATGAACGTGGGAAAGGGCAGGGCATCCCGGGAAGTGCCGCCGAAAATCACCTTGTAAAGGAATGTGTTCAGGCGGGTGATCAGCTCGAGGCTGCGCTCGTGCCAGTTGCCCTCCAGCATCAGGCACATCAACAGTCCGACCCAGAACAGGCCGTAGACAAGCGCAAACAACGACGCGACGGCCCCGGAAAAGCGGCTCTTAGCCAGCGCCAGCCCGGCCAAAATTCCCACTACCCCGGCCACCCAGGCGGCCCATAGCCCCTGAGTCCAACTGGCCACCGCCACCCCCCACCCGGCCACTGTGAGCATCACGCACATCAAAACGACTGTCAGCCAGCCTTCTTCCAATTTGAGCATAGTCACCATCCGGTTCTCTGGATTTGGCCCTTCCGTATTTTACCTCAACCAACAAAACTTGGTTCAGCGTATCGGCGCTGCCTTCGAGAGACCGGCGCGGTTTTGGAAACCACGTCGGTCTTTGCGTATGCCCCAAACCTTTCCTGAATTGACTTGCCTTATCATCTCTGCTATTATGCCCGCCCGTTGACGCCTGACTTGCCCAGGGGATTGGCGCTGTGCGTGCCAATCCTGCCCTTTGCCATGCTTGGCTATGGTATAGCCTGCCGGTGTGCGCCCACTCATAATCCCCTCTGATCATGACTTTAACTCGACCAGATATATATTATGTCAATTGAATACGAGTCGGAAAGCACTAAACGGCGGACCTATACGATCCTGGCAGGCATTATCCTTCTGACACTGCCATGCTACTGCGCCGGTTTTTTGGCTCTGGCTCTGGCCCCAGGGCCCGGACGGGCCACCTCGCTCCCTCAACCGGCGACTGCCACTGGCCTCCCCCTCTTGCCAACCGCAACGGCGACGTTTGCCTTGCCGACGGTCACAAGCGCCGCCTTTACACCGGGGCCCCCCACGGCCACACTCCAATCCACCCCGACTCAGTTCATCCCGCCCACCCGCACGCCTACGTCGACCTTCACCGACACGCCGACGCCCTCGGCCACGCCAACCTGGACGCCCACGCATACACCCTCGCCAACCTTCACAGCCACGCATACGGATACACCGGTGCTGCCGACGATGACGGCGACCGCCACCCTCCCACCCACTGCAACCCCCAGCGCCACGACAACCGCCACCGAGACGCAGGTGGTTACAGACACTCCAACGCCCACACTCAGCCCAACGACCGCCCCGGCGACGGACACACCGACTCCCACTCCCACGAGCACCCCTGAGGGATCATTATGGACGTCGTAGCCCACTTGAAAGAACTAACCTCAAGCCCCGGCCTCTCCGGCTACGAGGCGCCAGTACGCGAGATCATCCGGGCCGCGTGGACCCCGCTAACCGATGAAGTCCATGTGGACCGCCTGGGATCGCTCTGGGCAACCAAAGCCGGCGCGGGAGCCCCTCCCCGCCCCAGGCTCATGCTCGCCGCGCACATGGATGCCATTGGCCTGATGGTCACCAAAGTCGAGGGCGAGTTCCTGCGCGTCACCCAGGTCGGCGGCATAGACGCGCGGGTGATGCCCGGCCAACTGGTGACGGTGCATGGCAAGGAAGACTTGTCCGGCGTGGTCGCCCAGCCCCCAGCCTTTCTCCTGCCCAAAGCCAATCGCGAGGGCGTTGTGCCCTTGAGTGAACTGGTCGTAGACGTGGGCCTGCCCGCCGAGAGAGTGACGGCGCTGGTGAGGGTCGGCGACGTGATTTCTTTCGCCGCGCCCCCGCGCGAACTGCAGAGCGATATGTTCGTCGCCCACAGCCTGGACAACCGCGCCTCAGTCGCAGCCGTCACCGTGTGCCTGGAAGCCCTGCAGACTCGCCCGCACGCCTGGGATGTCATTGCCGTGGCGACGGTGCAGGAGGAAGTCGGCGTGAAAGGCGCGGTGACCTCGGCCTTTGCCTTGCGCCCTGACCTCGCCATTGCCATTGACGTGACGCACGGCGCCGGCCCCTACGTCAAAGAGTTCACCGACTCGACCTTCCCGCTCGGCGGCGGCCCGGTGCTGGCCTTCGGCCCGAATATCCACGCCAGCCTGCACGCCGCCGTGAAAGCCGCCGCGGAGCGCGCCGAAATCCCGCACAACGTCGAGGCAATGTCCCAGCATTCCGGCACCGACGCCTTTGGCATCCAGGTCGCGCGGGAGGGCATCCCGACGATGGTCGTCAGCCTCCCGCTCCGCAACATGCACACGCCGGTTGAACAGTTATCGGTCAAAGACGTGACGCGCGCCGGACGCCTGTTGGCCGAGTTCATCGCCGGGCTGAAAGAAGATTTCGTCACCACCTTATGACCAAAAAACCTGCCCGTAAAAAACCAGCCGCTCCGCCCAGGCAGCCCGCGCACCACGCGCCGGCCGCGGCGGCCGCCCCGACGCCCACGCGCCCACCCAGGGCGACCGTGAGCGAATTGGACTTGCTCCGCGAGCTCTCGAACACTTCCGGCGTCTCCGGCGACGAAGGCGCGGTGCGCCAGATCATCCTCGACGCGATCCGCGGCCACGTGGATGAGGTGAAGGTGGATGTGCTGGGCAATGTGCTCGCTCTCAAAAAGGGCGTGGGCCGGGGCGAGCGCGTCCTCGTCGCCGCGCACATGGACGAGGTCGGGTTCATGATCTCCGGCCACGACTCTGATGGATCGCTGCGCCTGGAAACCGTCGGCGGCCTGGACGAGCGCCTGCTGCTCGGCAAGGCCGTGCTGATCGGTCCCAAGCGCCTGCCGGGGGTAATCGGCGCGGCCCCGGTGCACCTGCTCAACGGCGACCGGCGCAGCGCCGTCGTGAAAGTCACCCAGCTCCGGATTGACATTGGCGTCGAGTCCCAGGAGGCCGCGAAGAAACTGGTGCGGGTCGGCGACCGGGGCGTGTTTGCCGCCGAGTTCGCGGTCGTCGGCCCGTCGCTGCGCGGCAAGGCGCTGGACGACCGGTTGGGGTGCGCGACGCTCGTCGAATTATTGCGCGGCGGGCCGTATGGCTTTGATTTGCACGCCGCCTTCACCGTGCAGGAAGAGGTGGGCCTGCGCGGCGCGAAAGTCGCGGGTTACGCCGTGGACCCGGCCTGCGCCTTTGTGCTGGATTGCACCCCCGCGCTCGACCTGCCGCACAGCGACGCCGAGCGCGAGAACACTCAATATAACACCCGCCTGGGTTATGGCCCTGCCATCTACGTCTCGGACAGCAGCACGATTCACGACGAACGACTCGTGAGTTATCTTAAACAGACGGCCGAGGGCGCGGCCATTCCCTATCAAATCCGCCAGCCAGGCGGCGGCGGCACCGACGCCGGGGCGATCCACCGCAGCCGCGAGGGCGTCCCCAGCGTGTCCGTGTCCGTCCCCGGGCGCTACCTCCAGACCCCGCTGGCCCTGGCCCGCGCCGACGACTGGCGGAACATCGTGCGATTGATGAAACTGGCGCTGGAGAATTGGACGCCGAAGGTGTTGAAACGGTAGAGAGTACAGCGTATTGCGTATTGCGTATTGCGTATTCCGTGGGGCGCTCTACGCAATACGCAATATCGCGCAGCATCCCTTTGGGACGGAATACGCAGGAGTATCTATGAAACCCCTGATTAAAAAACTCGTCGAAGCCTACGGCCCCTCGGGGAACGAGGGGCAAGTCCGCGACCTGATCCGCGCCGAGATCCGCAACCTGCCGGACTATATCACCGTGGACCCGCTGGGTAACCTGATTGCCGTCATCAAGAAAAATTCCAAGAAGGGCAAGAAGATCATGCTCTCGGCGCACATGGACGAGATCGGCGTCATCGCCTCGCACGTGGACGGCAAGGGTTTCGTCCGTTTCTCGAACATCGGCAGCGTCGTCCCGCTCAACTGCGTGGGCGGGCGGGTGCGCTTCGCCGACGGGACGACCGGCGTCATCGGCCTCGACGTCAAACGCGACGACCCGTCCAAAAGCCCAACCCTCGGCGAATTGTTCATCGACGTCGGCGCAACCGGCCCGGCGGATTGCCGGGTCAAAGTGGGCGACGCGGCTTGTTTCGACCGCCCGCTGGAAGAGCAGGGCAGCCGTCTGATCGCCAAGAGCATGGACGACCGCATCGGCGTGGCGGTGCTGATCGAAACGCTCCGGGCGCTCAAGCGCACCCCGCACGAGGTCGCCTTCGTGTTCAGCGTGCAGGAAGAGGTGGGCCTGCGCGGCGCGGGCACGGCAGCCTTCGGTATTGACGCCGACCTCGGCCTGGCCGTGGACGTGACCCGCACGGGCGACACCCCAAACGGCGTCAAGATGGAAGTGGCCCTCGGCGGCGGCCCGGCGATCAAAGTCCGCGACGGCGGCATGTTGGCCGACCCGCGCGTCAAGAATCTCATGGCGCAGCGCGCCCAAGAGGTCAGGATCAAATTTCAACTCGAAGTGTTGGAGGCAGGGACGACCGATGCAGCGGCGATGCAAATCGCGCGCGGCGGCCTCCCGGCCGGCTGCCTCTCCATCCCCACCCGCTACATCCACACCCCCTCCGAGATGGTGGACTTCCGCGACGTGCAGGCCAGCGTGCAATTGCTGCTGGAGATTTTGCAGAAGCCGATTGAGATTTAAACGTAAAACGTGATGCGTAAAACGTAAAAGACCTTCTGGCGATGGCCGGGAGGTTTCCGCCTTCGCGCTTCCCGGCAATGTCGGCATATGGACTGTTTCTCACGTTGGGGCTTGCTTTCGAAGAGAAATTTTGCTATTGGGAGAAATCAAGTTTCTTCACTCGGGGTTTTCAGGTGCGGTCAGCATAGAGCAGTTGAGAGTAGGAGTTTGACTCGGCGTCAACGGAGGGGGCAACGGAGAGACGGATGAGGCGCGGCGAATCCGTTTATCTGTTGCATATCCGTTGACACCGGATTCCAAAAGCATTCTCGACAGCGTGATAAAATGAAGGCATAGGAGACAGCGGCGTATGGCAACCAAAGTTGTGACTGAAGAGGCACAGGTAAGGCGCGGCATTGCCGTCGCCCCCCCACTGGAGTCCGGCGACCGGCTGACCCATGCCCGCGATTGACCTCCAAACCAGGTCCTATCCCGATCCCTATCTGTCTCAGATCCGGTCACTCTTGGATCGGGTTCTCCAGGGTTGCCGGGTTTATCTATTCGGCTCCCGCGCGACAGGCGACTACGGGGAAGGTTCTGACTTCGATATTGGCGTGTTGGCCGACCGGGATGTTGGGCCGGAACTGAGCGCGGCCCGGGCCTTGCTCGAGGACTCTAATATTCCTTTCACCGTTGACCTGGTTGACTTAGGCGCGGCCTCGGAGGACTTTCTCCGCCGCATACAGCAGGAGGGCAACCGCATGGAGAAATTCACCGACCGACTGGCGTCCTGCCGGCGCGCGCTGGCCACGCTGAAAGAAATTCTGCAAATGCCCAAGAGCGTGATTGTTCGCGACGCCTCCATTCAACGCTTCGAATATACGTTTGAAAGTCTGTGGAAGCTGCTGAAAGCGTATCTGGACGAGCACGAGGGCGTGGTCTGCAATTCCCCCAAGCAGTGTTTTCGCGAGGCGCTCAAGACCGGCCTGCTTTCTGCCCCGGAAACAGAAACGTGTCTGAAGATGACCGACGACCGCAACCTCACCTCACACACCTATCTGGAAAACATCGCCGAGGCCATCTACGGCAACCTCCCCGCTTATCTGGCAGTCATGGAAAAACTCGTGGCAAACATCCTGGAGCGGACAGCCCGGACTGAACCCGCCGTAGAGGAAGCGCCGGCTAACCCTTCGCCTGGAGAAGATGAAGCCCAGGCCCCGCAGCCCTAGCCTTTGCTATTACCAACGTCACACTGAAAGCGTGACCTGGCCTTTCTCTCGAAAATACGCTATCACCTCGTCCAGCGTGTGATCGAGCAGGATAGTCGGCTGCCAGCCGATGGCGGCCTTGATCTTCTCGATGCTCGGCACGCGCCGGGCCATATCCTCAAAGCCCTTCTCGTACGCCTCGTCGTAAGGCACGGTGACGATGGGCGACGGGCTTTGCGCGCGCGTGACGACCCGCCGGGCTAACTCGCCGATGGTGATCTCCTCCTGGCTGCCCACGTTGAAAATCTCGCCCACCGCTTTCGGCTCGGCGGACAGGGCGATCACGGCGCGCACCGTGTCTTTCACGTTGCAGAAACAGCGGCTCTGGCTGCCGTCGCCGTAAACCGTCACCGGCTGGCCCGCCAGCGCCTGCTGCACGAAGTTCGGGATCACCATGCCATAACTGCCCGTCTGGCGCGGGCCGACCGTGTTGAAAAAGCGGCAGATGACCACTGGCAGATCGAACTGCTTGTGATACGCCAGCGCCAGAAACTCGTCTATCGCTTTCGACTCGGCGTAACTCCAGCGGCTCTTAGTCGTCGGCCCCATCACCCGGTCGGCGTCCTCGTGGAACGGTATCTCGGCGCTCTTCCCGTACACCTCCGAAGTCGAGGCCAGGATGACCTTCTTGCGGTAGCGGCGGCCCAGGCGCAGCACCATTTCCGTCCCCTCCAGGTTGGTCTCGATCGTCCACACCGGGTCTTTGACGATCAGTTTCACGCCAACCGACGCGGCCAGGTGGAAGATCAGATCGCACTCGCTCACCAGGCGGTCCATCACCGTTTCGTTCGTGACGGTTTCGTAGACGAAGTGAAAACCGCCGTTGGCCGTCAGGTGCTCGACGTTCGCAAAGCGGCCCGTGGAGAGGTTGTCCACTGCCGTGACCGAGTGTCCCTGCCGCAGCAACGCCTCAGCCAGGTGGCTGCCGATGAACCCCGCGCCGCCCGTGATAAGCGCATGCATAGTCGTCTCCTCGCAATTACCGCGTGATGACGATCCGGCCCCGGTGCAACAGGCGGATCCGCCACAGGTCGCGCACCATCTGAAACAGGCCTGCCCAAAAGCGCACCTTGCTGCCGGGGGCGTCGGCCCAGCGCACCGGCATCTCCTGGATGCGCAGCCCGGCGCGCTCGGCTAGATAGAGGATCTCCACGTCAAACATGAAGCGGTCCACCTTGCTCAACGCGAACAACTGGCGGGCGACCGGCCCGTGATACGCCTTGAAGCCGCACTGGGTATCCGCGATGTCCCACAAGCCGACCATCAGGTGCTTGATTGTGTCGAAGACCATCGAGGCCAGGCGGCGGTAGAGCGGCGGCCGGACGCGGATGTCTGAGTCCGGCAGGGCGCGGGAGCCGATGACCACCTCTGACTCTTCGAGCAAGGCTAACGCGCGCGGGATTTCCTCGACGGGTGTGGAAAGGTCGGCGTCCAGGAAGACGACGCGCGCCCCGTGGGAGGCTAAGACGCCAGCGCGGACGGCGTAGCCCTTGCCCCGGTTGGGCTGATAGGTAATGACTTGGGCGCGCGGTTCGCCGGCCAGCGCCGAACGCGCCATCTCCGCCGTCTCGTCGGCGCTCCCGTCGTCCACCACAATCAACTCGAAGGCCGGATAGTGCGCGCGCAGGTAAGCGAGCACGTGGCCCAGGTGCGGCGCGAGACGCTCGCGTTCATTATAGGCGGGGATGATGACGGATAAGTCGTAATTCACAAGGCACAATAAAAGAAAATCAGCGCCATCAGCGTTTTTTTTCAGCGGAATCAGCGTTCCCCACCGCTCGGCCTGAGCAGTTACCTGGAGACCGACTCTGGTGCTTGCCGGATCATCTCCAGCAATGCCAACGAAAGCACATGATTGAGAATCATGTGCCCGTCTTCCTGCTGCCCAATGCGGTCGCTGGGGATGACGACCTTCAGGTCGGCCAGCTGCGCCAGTTTGCCCCCGGGCCGCCCGGTGAATCCGATCACCCTGGCCCCATTGGCTCTGGCATATTCGACTGCCTTGACGATGTTGGGTGAATTCCCTGAAGCCGAGAGGGCGAGCACGGTGTCGCCCGGTTGGAGCAGGTTCATCAACTGCTCGACGAAGATATCGGCGTAACTCTGGTCATTGCCCACCGCCGTCAGCCACGGCACATTGTCGGTAAGCGCGAGGCAGCGGAAGCGAGGCTTGCCTTCGACCCGCGTGAACTTGTTGAGGTCGTTCATCATGTGCGAGGCGGTGGCGGCTGAGCCGCCGTTGCCGATGATGAATAGTTGCTTGCGCGCCCGCCAGTTGTCCAGGAGCGCCCCCGCTACCGCGCGCACCTCATCCCGCGACAGGCGGTGAATGACTTGTTCGAGTTCAGTCAGGTAAGTATCTATGATGTCCATTCCGGTTCTCAAAATGTAAGGCTGTAGCGCATTTGAATATTAGACTTGATCGGAAATGGACTGGCGCTTTTTCCTTCGCCACGCATTCCACGAAAAATTCGCGCGAATTCGCGTAATTCGTGGCAAAAACCTTATTTCCGATAAG
>DAOTXG010000243.1:0-5983 GCA_034435515.1 Anaerolineales bacterium | reverse complement strand
GCTTCCACCGCCTCGTCGCCGATGGGGAAGGCAAACGCCAGCCGCACGTGCGCGGCGCGCGCGCCCACCCGCGAGAGATCCATTTGCTGTTTGAGGAAGGTGTTGCTGGCCGTCGTCAATCCGAGAGCCAGCACGCCCACGGCGATGCTGAGGACGACGAGGAGCGTGCGGCCTTTGTTGTTCCAGAGATCGCGCCAGACTTTGCGGAAGGCGAGGCTCATGCTTCATCCCTTACTCATACGCCAGGGCGCCCCGTTCGCGCATAGGGATGCGCGAACTACGAAATCCAGGCTTATTCATACGCCAGGGCACCCCATTCGCGCACAGGGATGCGCGAACTGCGAAATCCAGGCTTATTCATACGCCAGGCTCTCGCGGACGCTGATGTGGGTGGCGCGGCGGGCCGGGAACCAGCTGGCGGCGAGGGAGAGCACGACGATGATCGCCAGCCACAGCCACATGCCGTTCAGGGAGTACTGATAGGTGAAGGGGAATTGCAAGGCGCTGCCCAGCGCATCCACGAAATACTGCGCGCCCAACGTGCTCAGCGGCACGGCCAGCGCCCAACTGATCACGCCCAGCAGCAGGCCCTCGCCCATGAAGATCAGCGCCACGTCGAGCGAGGAGGCCCCGACCGCGCGCATGACGCCAATCTCGCGGCGGCGCTCCAGCACGTTGATCGAGAGCGTGCCGGAGAGGCCGATGCTGCCCACCACGGCGACGAGGAAGGTCATCGTCTGCAGCAGACCGCCGATGATGTTCCACAACGCGCTGCCCAGCCGGCGGTTCTCGATCTGCCCGATCGAGAAGACGACGTCTATGCTCTGCGACTCGAAATAGTTTTGCAGCGCCTTTTTGACGCGCTCCTGCGCTTCAAAGGTGTCCTCCCGGGTGCCCACCTGGGCGACCGTCGCCCGCCCCGCCTGGTGGAGATCGGCAGTCAGCACCTCGCGCCGCCCGAAGACCGTATTCTCCTGCCCGCCCACGCCGACGTCGAAGGCCAGCCCTACAATCGTCCACGTCGTCTCTTTGCCCCCGCCCAGGTTGATGACGACCTGATCGCCGAGGCCCACGCCCATGTCTTGCGCCAGGCGCTGGTTGAAAACCAGCGCGTGGCCGTCGGCGGGTTCACCCTTCGACAAGCTCAGGGCGCGCCCGGCGGTGAGGGCCGGGCGATACATCCGCCCGTCGTCGGGGACGCCGCGCAACTGCACGATGTGTTCATTTCCCACCCCGGTCAGGCCAGGCTTGTGGGCCTTCGCCTGCATCCACACCCACATCTCCACCTGGTCCACTTCGGGGTTCGAGCGGATGGCCGCCTCGGTCTTGGCGGCGCGCTGAAAGCTGTCGAAGACGAAGAGGGCGTCGAAGCCCCACGAATCATAGATGCGGTCGAAGGTGAGGAAGAAAGAGTCGCCGGTCGTCATCACCATCATGAACACCGCCCCGGCGGAGACGAGAGTCGTCTCGGTAAGGATCATCCGGCCCATGCGGCGGAAGGTATTGCGGAGCGCCAGCGTGGCGAGACTCGGAAGACCCTGCACCCGGCCCATCCATTTGTCCAGGCGTCCGCCGCCGTAACGCCCCTTGCCCACCCCATAGGCGGCAATCGCTTCGCGCACCGAGATGCTCACCCCCTGCAGCACCGGCCAGAGCGCGGCCAGCAGCGGGGTCAGCAGGCCGACGCCCGTCTGGTAGGCAAACGAGGCGGGCAAAACGCGGAACGGCGCGACCGGGATGTTGAGCACAGTGAGCCAGAACGACGACATCGCGTAGCCGAGGAGCATCCCCAGCGGCACGGCCACCACCAGACTTAAGAATCCATACACGGCCACCCCGGCCAGATAGAGCGTGACAATCTGCGGGTACTCGCCCCCGATGGTCTTCATGATCCCGATCTGCGTCACCTGCTGGGCGATGATGGCGTGGATGGTGTTGATGACCAGCATGACGCTCATGGCCATGGAGAGGATGGCCATGACGGTGAGGATGGTCGTCAGCCCGTCGAGGAAAGTCTGCGATTGGACCCGGTCCGGATCCTGAAACTCCGCCAGTGAAAAGGCCTCGATGGCCCGGGCCGCGCCGAGCCGCTTCAGTTTGTCCTCGGCCGCGTCTGCCGCGCGTTGGGCTGCCTCCCGACTGTAGTGCGGGATGGTGAAGCGCAGGTGGTTGAAGTTGCGCAGGCCGACGAGACGCCCGGCGGTGTCACGGCTGACGTAGAAGGAAGGCTTGTTGGCGAAGTTGAAAGGCGGGGGCGACTGTGCCGGATCGCGCAGCGTCCCGGCCATACGCAGGGGCACGGCGTTGTTGTTGACCTCGACGTACAACGTCCCGCCGATGGGCGGCGCGCCGTAATAGGCCTGCTGCCCGTGCTCGACGACGATCTCGTCGGGGCCGGGCCACTCGCCTGATTTCCACTCCAGCAGGTCGAATTTCTGGTTGTCGTAATCGGCCAGCGCGGTAAGCGTGGCGTCCTGCCACTCGCCCTCCCGCCGGGGCTTCCAGCGGATGTTGGCGGTGATCCAGCCCTCGGCGTCGTCCACTTCGGGCAGGCGCGCGACGGCCTCGACGGCGTCGTCGTCCAGCGGGACGGCGAAGGTCATACGCACGTGCGCCGAGCGGTTGGCCTGGCGCGACAGGGCCATCTGCTGGTTGAGGAAGGTGTTGCTGGAGGTGGTCATCCCCAGCGCCAGCACGCCGACGGCGATGCTCAGCACCACCAGCAGCGTGCGGCCCTTGTGGTTCCACAGATCACGCCAGACTTTGCGGAAGGCGATGCGCATGGGGGGTCAATGGATGGAACGGATCACGCGGCGTGTGAAAGAAGAGGGAACAGAATGCACAAGCCGCCCTATTCAAACAGGGCCTTTTCCCTCAGTGTTTTGGGCGCGTCGGCCTTATCCGAGAGCACGGCCTCGACGACTTCGTCTATCTGCTTCAGCAAAGGCGCCAAGACTTCCACCCGTAGGCGGGAGCGGAGTTTGCCGGTAGGGCTGAGGCGGTCTTTCTCTGGCGCGGTGGCCAGCCAGTTGGCAACTTTTTCGTGCGCCTTGCGACCGAGAGCCGCCAATCTTCTATGTCGCTTGTCTTTGGGGTTGTAGCGCGGCCAGGCCAGCACTTCAAATGGGCGGCGGTGGATATCGCGCTGACCACCGCCGGATTGAGCTCCGAATGCACCTTCTGATTGATAGGGCTTGATCGCAGCATCCACGGCAGGCGCATTTAGATACGCCATCAGATAGTAGGCTTCATCGCCATTTTCAGTGTGGTAATAGTAGGTAGTGTAGTCGGTAATAAAGCCCTTAACCGGAAGTCCATCGATCTCCCATTTAGGCAGATCGGGTACTTCTATTACGCAGGCCGCGATATAAGTTCCGCTCTTGTTATAGATTACCCTGTAATCACCAGTAACTTGTTGACGAGTTATCTTTTTCTGCCAATCGAGGTATGCTAAGAGTTCACTCTCTGACTTGTGATATTGTTCCCATAATTTCTCGGCTTGCTTGAGCCAGGTAGCGAGACCGGAATAGCCTAAACGGTTAGCTTCTTGCTCAGAAAGGAGGCGGCCATTTTGGAGTGGCAGGACGAGCAGCGAAAAGTTTTGTGTTCCAAAAGGGAGCAAATGATCGGAGGGTAGAGTGGCATACAGAAAGGGGGCTTCCACAGGACCTGTGAGTGATAACCCTTTCCAAGGTGCTTTAGCCTGCTTTTGTACGGCCGGATCAGTTTCTAACTGTGGCTTTTGGCGATCCTTTACTTTGATTTGAGTGGTGGGGCGTACTAGCCAGAAAGTACGTGGCACTATTGTTGCACCTTGCACGATATCCCTCAGATAAGCGCTTTCTTGACCACCAACTAAGAGACGGAAGGCTTCTTTCCTCTCCTCCAAATGTTGCGCGGCTGCCTCCCATGACAAATTATGGCCGGGCAGATCGCCAGAAAAACTCCGCACTGGAACCGTTTTGCGCCTTCGGTCCTCGGATTGAGCGACGACGACGCACGCGGGAACGGGGAAGAGCGGGGCGACGCCTTTACAATCCAGGATGCTGCGCGCGTTTTGCAAGTAGCGCTCTTGGAAAGCGCGATGCTGTTTTGCGCCAGTGAGGATGCTGCGCGGCATGACGAAGGCCACCGTGCCTTTCACAGCGGCATAGCGCCAGAGCGCAAAGGCAAAGAACAGCGTCGAGGTGTCCATCTGGGTGAACAGATGGGCTTTGTCTTTCTCGGCCAGACTATGTTCAAACACCAGCCCACGCACCGCTGCCTGAAATGCACGCGACTGAATATAGCGATAGGCGAGCCAGGGGGGGTTGCCGACGACAAAGGCGAAACCCCGGTGGGCTAATAACTGTGGGCGGAAAGCGTTTTGCAAGATGAAACGCCACACACTGTCGGTGGCAGGCTCCTGCAACAGCCAGCGCATCAGGCGCAGATTGCCCAGCCAGTATGCCCATTGCTCACGAAGTTTGGTCTGGTTAGCAAACAGACGCCCCATCGCATTTTCGAATCCTTCCTTTGAGATATCTTCGTCTATCTCTGGGCTGGCGTACGAAATAAGCAGTTCGAGGGCCTCGTCCAGATAACCGGCTTGAACGTCGGCGGCAAAGGGGAGGTGAAAGGCGTCAGGCAGGCTGGCGGGCGCGGGCTTGCCGGTCAGGCGCGAGAGAGTGGCGGTATCTACAGCGACACGAACGAAGGGCAAGGGCTTCTTCTGCGCCACTTCGAGCGCGTTGGCCATGTAAATTGGGAGACGCACCTCTCTCCTGGCGTGGCGCAGGTCTGCGGCCAGCGCCAGCAGGAGATTGGCTTTGGCGAAGACGACGGCCAACGGATGAACATCCAGCCCGGCCAGGTGTTGCTGAACGAAGTTGATGAGGGCCGCGCCTTTCAGCCCGGCCTGACGCAAGCGGCGGATGGCGATGAACAGGAACGTTCCGGAGCCGGCAGCCGGGTCGAGGAGCCGATTGTGCTCGTCGGCCAGGGGGCGGCCTTTGGAGTCCAAGACCGGATAACCGGCTTCTTGCAGAGTCAGTTCCGCCAGCCAGTCGGGGGTGTAATGCTCGCCCAAATCGTGGCGCGTCGCCGGGTCCACCAGTTCCTGGTAGAGCGCTTTGAGCAAATCTTCGTCAATGCTTTGGAGGTCGTAGGCTGCGCCCAGGCGCACGGCTGCACTCGACAGCCACTCGGTCGCCGAGCCGCGCAGGTCAGGCGCAGCGATCCACGCAAAAAAATCATCCGCCACGAAATCGGGAAAGCCCATCTGCCGGAATACCTCGCCAGTGATGAGGCCCGTCACTTCATCCGGGGAGGGGGTGCGTTGTTCAATGGCGGCGAAAGCCAGCAGGCGGGCAAGATAAACGAGATACGTATGGCGCAGGAAAAGTTCTTCGTCGCCGATGGGCGAACCATAGACGACCGCCAGCAAGTTTTGCCATTGGGCAAATTTGGTATGCCCGGCTGCCGTCGGATGGGCCTGCGACCACAGCCGATGC
Organism: Anaerolineales bacterium; assembly: GCA_034435515.1. GTDB lineage: Bacteria > Chloroflexota > Anaerolineae > Anaerolineales > UBA6663 > DATDRS01. The sequence continues at coordinate 491 of DAOTXG010000243.1, read as the reverse complement.
AAGAGCCGGTAGCTGCCCCAAAAGACCGGTGAGCGTTCGCCGAAGCGGAGCGCCACATCCCGCGCCGTCGGGCGAATACCTTGCGCATGAAAGAGATAAGTGTCAAGCCGCAAGTAGGCGTCGTCGGCCTGTTGGGCTTCGAGCCTGAAGTCGTCGAGCAGGTGCAAATCCGCCTCGCGCAAATCGTACACGCGCACCGTCTCGCCGTCGGTGAGCAGGCCGAAATGCCGTTCGGGATCGGGCAGGGCGGCGATGTATTTTTTAAGTTCGCCCTCGCCTTTGGCGCGCGAGGCCTCGTCCAGCGTCCGCTTGAATTCAAAGATGAGTTTGCCGTAAACCGCATCGGCGAAGCCGTGGTGAATCTCTGCCCCAGCGCTATGCGTCGCAAGCGAAATGTGCTTTTCCAGGTCAATGGCGCTGGATTGCAAGCCAGGAAAAGCGTTGCTCAAGAAACGCAAGAAGGCGGCGCGAATCGCGTCCTCGCTGGCGCT
>DAOTXG010000242.1:0-4643 GCA_034435515.1 Anaerolineales bacterium | reverse complement strand
CTCTCCTTCGATCAGCTCCAGCCGGTCGTCCTTGCCGAACACCCCGGCTCGTATCATCTGTTCGTATTCCTGCACGGTGATGCGCCGCCGCTCCGGCAATGCAGTCGTTAGGGTGCGCAGGGTTTGCATAGTTGGAGCCTCACGTTGAGCGCCTTGCTCTGAGCAGAATAGCATACTTTGCCGTTGCCCTCAAACAAAGTGCTCATTCTCTCATTCTTTACAATATTTCATCCACCGCCGCCAGGTCGCGGGCTGCGCCTAAACGCTCAAACATCGCGCGGGCTTCAGTCAGCAAGGCCGTCCCACGCTCCGCCTGCCCGCTTTCGCGCAGCGCTTTCCCCCATTCCACGTTGGCGCGGGCGGCCTCGTAAGGGTCGCGGTCGGCCAGCAGGGCCAAGCTTTGCTCAAAGGAAGCCAGCGCGGCTTCACGTTGACCGTCGGCCCATTGGGCCTGGCCGAGGACGCAGAGGCCGACGCCTTCTGGAACAACGGCCTGGAATCCACGGGCCAGGGCCACTGCTTTTTCAGCATAGGCCCGCGCCTCGGCCGGCCGGTTTTGCGCCAGCCGGATCAGCGCCCATTGGCCAAAGAGATCAGGCAGGGCCTCGCTGGCCTGCGTCTCTTGTGAGAGCGCCTCGGCCTCCACCAGCAGCGGCTCGGCGGCTTCGGGCTGTCTCAGGCGCACGTACACCTCGGCCAGGGTAATGCTGGCGTAAAGGAGATGCGCTTTGGCGCCTTTGCCGCGCGCGAGAGCGAGACAGTCGGACAGATACGTTTGCGCCCTTTCAAGGTCGCCTTGCCGCATCAGCAAATTGCCCAGGGACAACATCACATTGGACAATTGCCGGAAGCTGCCCAATTGCTCGGCTTGTTCCAGCGCCGCCTGGTAGTGAGCGGCGGCTTCAGCCCAGCGTCCCATCCTGCGCAACACAATTCCCATGTTGCTCCCGACCGCGACCATCCCCCAGCGGTCGTCGAGTTGCCGGGAGATGTCCAGTGTCTGCTCGTAGTAACGCAGACTGCGCGCCGTATCGCCGAGGTCTTCGTAGATGTTCCCTAAATTTCCCAATGCGGTCAGGCGCAGGCGGCTCGGTCTGTTGGGCAGGAAGGACAGCCCACTCTCCAGTTCGGCAATTGCTTCCCGGTTCTGCCCCTGATAGGCGAGGATGCGGCCCACCCGTATGCGCAGGGCGGCTTCTTCCACCATGCTGGCCCCGACTAGGTTGCTCAACCCGCGCTGAAGCCATTCCAGGGCCTCGCCCGGGGAGTCTTCCTGCAAAAGTTCGCCCATCAGGCGGCAGGCCCGCGCGCGCAGTTCGCGCACCGGGGGCGACTCGGATGACGGGGCGAGCTGGGCGAGCGCGGTTTCGTAACTTTGCCGGGCCAGCGCAGTCTCGCCCAGCAGGGCCTCCACCTGCCCGCGCGCCAACAACACGTCAGCCCATTGCGCGGGGCTGGCCTGCCGCTCGTTAAACTGCTCCAGCACTTGGCGCAACCCACGCGCCTGTCCCCGGTTGAGGATGGCCCACACGTCGGCGGTGGCCTGCCGGATGGCGCGCTCCGTGTAAGCGTCTCCGGCTAACTGCCAGTGGCGCGCGGCTTTCAGCGCGTCCGGCTCTTCCATCTCGTAGAACTCGCCCGCGCGCTGGTGGATGGCCTGGCGTTCGCGCCTGTCCAGCGCGTCGTAGTAAAACGCCTGCACCAGCGCGTGCTGGGTGTATTCGCGGCCTTTGTCGCCGTCCGCCACTGCGGCCAGATAACGATTCACCAGGTCGTTGAGGGTGCGGCGCACGTTACGGCCATCCAGCGCCGCCGAGATCGCCTCACGCGTGGCGGGGTAGCCCAGCAGCGCGGCCAGCGCCTTCATCACCTCGCGTTCGTCGCTGCTCAGGCCCGAGTCTACCTCTTTCATCAAAAAGCGCTCGACATGTTCGCTCTCGCCGAGGCGGGCGATGAAGCGCGCCGGGTCTTTGCCACGCTGCAGCGCGTCGGCGGTGAGGGTGAGCAGCTCGGCGTTGCCCTCGGTGCGTGTGTGCAGCGCCTGAACCAGTTCGTCGCTCAGGGCCAGGCCCCGAGCGGCCAGCAGGGCTTGCACGTCGGCGGCAGCCAGGCCCGTCAACGGCGGAAACTCCTCGGCATATCTGAGCGCGGGGGCGCGCCGCGAGGTGAGGATGAGGGTGACCTCGCCCGCTTCCAGCGCGGGTTCCAGCCGTTTCACAAACTGCGCGAGCAGAGGGTCATCTTCCACAAAGTGGAAATCGTCGAAGCACAACACACAGCCCTGACCGCGCAGCATCTGGAACAGGTAATCGAGCAGGACTTCGATGGGCGGGGGCTGGGTAGCGGTCTGCTGCGCGGTTTGCAGGATGCGCCACAAATCCGGCTGGCCGCGCCAGAAGAGGAAGCCGGCCACTTTCCAGAGCATGGCGTTCACCCCCTCGCCCGCGTGAAAGGTGTGCCAGAAAATTTTGGACGGCTCGGCCGCGCGCGCGGCCAGCGCGGCCGCCAGCGCGGTCTTGCCCAGGCCCGGCATCCCGCTGAGGATGGCGAGACGACGCGTCCTCAGTTTCTCGGCGTAATGGCTCAGTTCGGCTTCGCGGCCCACGAACCTGGAGCGCGGCGACAGAGTCGGCTCGGGCGGGGGCGAGACCTCGGCGCGCGGCGCGGTAACCTGACGGCCCAAAGGCGTCAGGTCGGGGGGCCGAATCGGAATCTCCGGCCCGACTGCGGCTTCTCGGGCAGTGACTTCGCCCGGCGGGGCGGCTGGCAAAGCCTGGCCGGCCAGCGCCGCATCCAGATCGGCCAGCATCGCGCCGACGGTCGTATACCGCTCGGCGGGGTCCTTGGCCAGGCTGGTGATGATGACGCGCTCTAAATCTTCGGGCAAATCCGGCCGGAGGGTGCGCGGGAGTGGGAGTGGTTCGCTGATGTGCTTGAGCATCACGGCCACGGGCGTATCGGCCTCAAAGGGCAGGCAGCCCACAACCATTTCGTACAGCATCACGCCCAGCGAATAAATGTCGGCGCGTTGGTCGCTGGGCGCGCCCAGACCTTGTTCCGGAGCCATATAGGAGGGGGTGCCCACCGCCACGCCCGTGGCCGTCTGGCCGGGCCGGGTGAGCAATTTCGCCAGCCCGAAGTCGGTGAGGATCATCTGCCCTTCGCGGTTCACCATCACGTTGGCGGGCTTCACGTCGCGGTGGATCATCTGGCGCTGATGGGCGTAGGTCAGCGCCTCGCCAATCTGGCGGATAATGCGGCCGGCCTCGGCCAGCGGTGGGGGCTGTTGGCGCTCGGCCAATTCGGCCAGCCGCGCCTTCAGGGTTATCCCCTCGATGAATTCCATCACCATGTAGGGCATGTCGTCGGCCGTATCAAAATCGAAGACCTGCACGATGCCGGGATGGCGCAGAGCTGCCACGTTCCGGGCTTCGCTCTCAAAGCGCTCGATGAAGCCCGGCTCGGAGGCCAGGTGCGTGTGCATGAGCTTGACGGCGACGTAGCGTTCCAGGTTGGGCTGGTAGGCTTTGTATACCTCGGCCATGCCGCCCTGGCCCAAGCGCTCGACGATGTGGTATTTGCCGAGGATATGGCCGATTAAGTCGGGCATGGGTCTGCTTCCCTTGGGGCAGCCATCACATAATCCTCTCAGCCTCCCTCCCAGGGCGCGGTACCCTCGCCTCCCCTTAGCGAGCGCCAGATCGGCTCGGCAAATTCAGGATACACGTCCGCCATCGCCGCGAGCAAGCCGAAGCACCCGGCGATCATCATGTCGCCGTAGGGCACAGCAAAGTAGGGGAGGTGGCGCGAGCCAAGCATGAGGTTCCGGCGCGGGCCGGTGACGGCGAGGAAACGCGGCGGGCGCATGGGTGCCGGGTCGTAGACGAGCGCGCCATGTCCCATGTCGTCGAATACGTCCTGGTGTTGCAGCGTCGAGTCGGCCAGCGCCGAGATAAAGTTGTCCAGTTTCTCGCGCGTGACTTCGCCCGTGTGGTGCTCGAAGAGGCCCTCGATGCCTTTGGGGCTGAGGCGGAAGGCCAGGCAGTGGAAGTTGCCGACGTTGGCGACGAGCGCGCCCCCGGCGATTTTTTCCCCCACTTGCACGTCGAGCGTGGCCCCCAGCACCGCCGCCGGAGCGGTATCCATGACCATCAACGGGACGTCCACGCCCTGCGCGCGGGCCGAGTCAGCCACCGCGCGGAGCCGGGTCATGCTGGGCGGGATTGCCTCGGCCCGGTGGGCGAAGACGGAGAGTTGGAGGCCATCCGCGGCGCGGCAGCGCCCGTCGAGGTAGTCGAAGCGAAACTGGCGGTCGGAGTAACCGGGCGGCGAATCGCCGTGGTCGAACACCGCCGCTGCGACCGCGTTCAGGCTGTCGCGCAGTTCAACCCCAAATTCGGCGAATGCCCGGACTATCAGCGGGAAGTCAAAATCTTTGAGTTCCAGCCGAACTGTCTCGCCACGCTGCGCGGTGCGCTGGGCCTCGTCCTCACTCACCAGGCGCACGCCCATTTCTTTTTGCACGTAATCCAGGTCGTCGTTGAAGGTGCGCGCGGCGGAGGGGGTGGCGTAGAGCGTTCCGCCGGCGAGGATGTGGTCGCGTGCGGCCCACTGGCTCGGCCCACCGCCCATGAGATAGCCCG
>DAOTXG010000241.1:0-5565 GCA_034435515.1 Anaerolineales bacterium | reverse complement strand
ACAGCCACGTGCCCCGGTCACTCAAGGTGTAAGCCTGTTTCTCGTCGGCGAAGGTCAGCGTCTCGCCCATGCCCTGCCCGATGGAGAAGTACCAGCCGGAGTCAGTCGTCGGGGTCAGGCCTGCCGCCGATCACAGGCTTTTCTCCTTCGTGTGCGTGCCCGAGTCGTCGCCGCGCGAGACGAACGCCGCCGACTTCGCCGCGATCTGCGCGAAGGCTTCTTTGACCGTCGCCATTCCTGCAATGCCCGCCGGGTCGCTCGCCGGCCCGACGACGACAAAGTCGTTGTACATCACCTCCAGCCGGTTGAGGCCATCGCCGTCGGCGACGAACTTGTCTTCTCGCGCGCGAGCGTGCACCAGGACGACGTCCACATCCCCATTCGCGCCGAGTTCGAGCGCCTGCCCGGTGCCGACGGCAATCACCTGCACTCTGGCATGGTAGGCCGCCTCAAATTTCGGCAGGAGGGCGTCGAGCAGGCCGGAGTCGGCGGTGCTGGTCGTCGTGGCCAGGCGCAGGGTCTGGGGAGCCGCGGGAGCGGGCGAAGCACAAGCCGAGAGCAGAACTGTGAGACAGCAACTGATAACCAGAGCCGTCGAGCGCTGCATGGCAGGCCTCCAGTAGTTTGGTCGCGTTATGTTTCTCTATCATAACGGATAGTTCAACAAGAGGCAAACCCCATGTAGGATGAACTACTGACCAAGCCTGGAACTATAGACTTTATCGGAAATAGACTGGCGCTTTTTCTTTCGCCACGAATTGCACGAAACATTTTCGCGCTAATTCGCGTAATTCGTGGCAAAAAGCCTGATTGCCGGTGGAGTCTAAGGGCCGAAAGCTTCGCGATAACGCCGGCTGACTTCGGCCTCGAAGCCGGAGGCGAATTGGTGGAACTGCTCGACGGCGCGGCGGCCGGCCGGGGTGAGGCGCGCCCCACCTCCGTGCTTGCCCCCCACCGCCGTCTCGACGACTTTGACGCCCAGGGCCTTCTCCATCTCCTGGACCTTTTCCCAGGCGCGGCGGTACGGCAGCCGCATTTGCCCGGCGGCGGCGCTGATGGAGCCGGCCGCCTCAATCGCTTCGAGCAGCTGCACGCGCCAGGCGCTCAACACAACCTTGCCATCTTTCTCAAGCCACAGGTTGAATTTGGGCTGCATCGTCGTCACTTCCGGCTGGTTCGATAGAAACGGATCTGCGCCTTTTCGAGCGTCGCCAGGCCCTCCCCTATGGCCGCGTCAATCACCGGCAGAAAGGCTTCCAGTTTTTCGCGCGTGTCCACGAGTTCGATGATGATCGGCAAATCCTCTGAGAGCCGCTCGATTTTGGCGGTGTGGATGCGGCTGTCCGCGCCGAAACCCATGATACCGCGCAGGACAGTCGCTCCCGCGAGGCCCTGCGCGCGTGCCTGGAAAACGATCCACTGGTACAGCGGCTTGCCGCCGTGCTTGTCGCTCTCGCCGATGAAGATGCGCAGGAGATAACCGTCTTCGGGAAGGAGCATAATCACCTCCAGATAAGTGCGGCCAGCACCCGCCCTGCCCAGGCCGCACCGAGGCCCAAAACGATGTGCGTCGTAACGTTGGCAAAGGCGGGTAAGTTCTCGCCATCGCGCAGGAGCGCGAGGGTCTCGTTGCTGAAGGTCGAAAAGGTGGTGAACGCGCCGAGGATGCCAATCATCGCAAAGGAGCGCAGTTCGGGCGAAACCCAACCGCCCTCGGTGAGATAAGAGAACACGCCGATGATCAGGCAGCCGCTCAGGTTGACAACCAGCGTACCGTAGGGGAAGTCAGCGTTGTTCAGCCAACGCTGCACCCAGCCGCTGACCCAGTAACGCAAAATCGCGCCGACGAAGCCGCCTGCGCCAATGATAAGCAACCTACTCAATCTCTGGCGCCTCACTCTCTCTCACAAACCACAACCTCATTATTGTTTGGGTTGCAGGAGTCACCTTGAAGCGTTCATCGAGCCGGTGGCCGGCAATCCACACAATTGCCTCGCCGCTCACGATAATCGGCCAACGGTCGCGCAGGTCTTTGTCCATCTTCACGTTGATCATGAAATCGGACAGTTTGACGCTGTGTCCCCCCAGCCCTAAGGGGCAGAAACGCTCGCCGGGGCGCCGAAAGCGTAAGCGGAGAGGGGCTTGTACGCGCGCCGCATCAATATACACGCGCTGCGCCGAAGAATCCAACGCCATCGCCTCCGGCGACCACTCGCCGGGGCCGAGGGTCTCGGCGCGGAATTCCCAGCCGGAGGCGAGTTGCCCGCCCGCGTCCAGGAGCGGGACAGAAGGAGTCGCCGGGCGCGCATTCCATGGATGGATCGTGATCTGGGCGGCTGAGACGGAGAGGCGCAGGCCGCCGAGGAGGTCGCAACTGCGGCCCGCCTGCGCCGTGCGGCTGAACCGGACAGCGCGGTCGAGCGGCGTGAAATCCACATTGCGGAGGCCGGAGCGTAAGCGCCGCATGGCTTCACGCAACAAGGCCCATTGTTCGGGCGCGCTCAGCATGAGCCAGCGGGCTTTGTCGAAGAAAATGTTGTCGCCGTCCTGGCGGGCAGCCTCGCTCCAGAGCCTTTCCGTGACGCCGCGCAAGATTTCATCTGCGCCCGCCATGACTTCCGCCGTCCGCCGGAGCACGTCACGCACGTTCGGGTTGTATGACTCCAGGAGGGGCAGGAGTTCGTGGCGCAGGCGGTTGCGGAAGTAAATCGTGTCGAGGTTGGTCGCATCCTGCACCGGGCGCAAGCCGCGTTCAGCGCAGTAGGTTTCAACCTCGGCGCGGGTCGTCGTCAAGAGCGGGCGGATCAAAGTAATTGGGAATTGGTAATTACTGGTTACTAATCCCCAATTACTAACTACCGTTTGCGGAGGCATCCCCCGCAGGCCGCTCACCCCCGCGCCGCGCAGGAAGCGCATCAGCACCGTCTCGGCCTGATCGTCGGCGGTATGGGCGACGGCGATGAGGGGAGCGCCGACCGACAGCGCCGCGCGAGCGAGAAAGGCATAGCGCAATTCACGCGCGGCTTCCTCAATGGAACATTTGTGCGCGCGGGCGTGCGCGCGCGTATCGGCGTTTTCCGTGTGGAAGGGGAGGCCGCGTCCTTCGGCCTCGGCGCGGACAAAGTCGGCCTCGGCGGCGGCCTCGGGCCGGAGGCCGTGGTTCAGGTGGGCCACGTGGAGGGTCAAGTTCCACGAGGCCGCCAGGGAGTGAAGCAGGTCGAGCAGGCACAGGCTGTCGGGGCCGCCGGAGACGCCCACGACCACCCGGTCGCCTGCCTTCAGCAAAGCCTGTTCCAAGAGGTACTGCCGAACCCGCATCATTAAATCCATACCGGGGATTATATAACCTTACTTGACATAGGCCGCAAATTGGCTACGACTTAGCCGGGTGGTATAATCGCACCTCGTTGTTTTCTTAAGGAGTTCACGTTGGGATTCAGCACCCTGCTCAATACGCCTCTCCTCCGCTGGTTTTGGGGGCTTTTTTCGCTGGACATCAGCATTGACCTCGGCACGGCCAACACGCTGGTCAACGTGCGCGGCAAAGGCATCGTCATCAACGAGCCGTCGTGGGTGGCGATTGACAAGAAGACCAAGCAACCCAAGGCCATCGGCGCGGAGGCGAAGGAGATTGCCGGCCGCAGCCCCGCGAATATCATCGCCATCCGCCCTTTGCGCGATGGGGTCATCTCGGAATTTGAGATCACCGAGGCGATGCTGGAATACTTCATCGGCAAGGCGCACGAGCAAAGCATCGTGCCGATCCCCAGTCCGCGCGTGATTGTCGGCATTCCCTCGGGCGTGACCGAGGTCGAAAAGCGCGCCGTGCACGATGCGACTCTGGCGGCCGGGGCGCGGGAAGTGGGCCTGATCGAGGAGCCGACGGCGGCGGCCCTGGGGGCGGGCCTGCCCATCGGCGAGCCGCGCGGCTCGATGATCGTGGATGTCGGCGGCGGCACAACCGAAGTGGCCGTGTTCTCGATGGGCGGCATTGTGCTCTCGCGCTCGCTGCGCGTCGCCGGCGACGAGATGGATCAGGACATCATCCAATATACGCGCAATAAATACAACCTGCTCATCGGCGAGCGCATGGCCGAGCGGGTGAAAATCGCGATTGGCTCGGCGCATCCGCTGTGGGAAGAAAAGACGGCGACCCTGCGCGGGCGCAACCTGGTGACCGGGCTGCCGGAGGCCGTCGAAGTATCCTCGATTGAAATTCGCGAGGCGCTGGCCAGTTCGGTGAACACCATCGTCGCCGCCATTCGCGATGCGATTGACGAGACGCCGCCGGAGATCATCGCCGACTTGATGGAAAGCGGCGTGTGTCTGGCCGGCGGCGGTTCGCAACTGCACGGCCTCGTCGAGCGTCTGCAGGAAGAACTAAGAATCCGCGTGTGGCTGGCGGAGGATCCGATGACGTGCGTGGCGCGCGGGGCCGGGCGCATCCTCGAAGATTACGACAACCTCAAGAGTTTCCTCGTCGGCCTGGAACGCGGCAGCACCTCGCACGGATAAGCGGTGTGAAGTGACGCGCGGTGAGCGACACGGTGAGCGACAGTCGAACCGGAACCGCAGTGCGCCACCGCCCCTACCCGATGTCTAAATTTCAACGACGCTCCATCCTGGTCGTGGTCTTGCTGGCCGCCAGCCTGGGCTTACTGGGCCTCGACCGGGCCGGGGCGCTGGCGCCGGTGAAGAATACCCTGGGGACGTCCATGACCGTGCTCCAACGGTCCGTCGCCCGGACGTGGGCAAGCGTCGCCGGGTTGTTCCAGAGCAACCCGGACGCCGAGAGCCTGCGCCGCCAAAACGCGGAACTACAAGCCCAGGTCAATCAATTGCAAGCGCGGGTCATCCAGTTGGAGGAAGATCAGACCGCATTGAAAACGCTATCTGGGCTGGTGAACTACGCCCGCACCCAACCCGACTACCGCTATCTCGCCGCCAACGTCATCGGGCGCGACCCCTCGCCTTTTCTGCGCTATCTCCTCCTCGACCGCGGCTCCGACGACGGCATCCGGCGCGACATGCCCGTCGTCACCGATCAGGGGCTGGTCGGCAAGATCGTCGAAGTCACCAGCCAGGCCAGCAAGGTGCAGCTCATCGTGGATTCCGGTTCGGCGGTGAATGCGCTCCTGCAGAAGTCGCGGGAACGCGGCGTGGTCAGCGGGCAGCTCGCCGGGGGATTAATCATGCAATACATTTCCCAGCAGGTCACGGTGGAGCCAGGCGAGCGCGTGCTGACCTCCGGGCTGGGCGGCGCATACCCGCAGGGCCTGTTCATCGGCGCGGTGAGCGCGGTGCAGAAATTGAACTACGAAGTCCTGCAGCAGGCCGAGGTGACGCCCGGCGTGGACTTCGGGCGATTGGAAATCGTCCTGATCATCGTCAGTTTTAAACCGCTGGACCTCGGCCCGTTCTTCCAGATCACGCCCACCCCGGCGGCGCCATGATCGCGAAGCCTCCCCTGCAGCGCAGGCGGCGCGAAGCGGGGATTGCCACGCTGCTCGTCGGTCTGCCCCTCCTCGCCTTCGCCGCCGTCTTCCAGTCGAGCGTCGTGACGAA
>DAOTXG010000240.1:0-3737 GCA_034435515.1 Anaerolineales bacterium | reverse complement strand
AGCGCCAGCGTGGTCTACCGCCTCGAACTGATCGGCGCGGCGAATGGCCTGGCCGAGCATCTCACCGCTCTCCCGGCCGTCAAATCCGTCGTCGTCGCCTCCCAGACCGGCCACACGACTGTGCTTGACGTCACCTTTGCCGACTCGCACGCGCCCGAAAGCGAGCTCTGGCAAGCCCTGCTCGCGGAGAACGTCAAAATCAAGCGCTTCGGCCCAAAGGACGACGGGTTAGTGACTTTGCTAAAACATTCGGCATGAGACTCACGGACAGAAGGAAACACGGACAATTCAAAGCGAGGGTCATATGGCTAATCTCAGACACGAGAAGTTGACGTATGAACTACGCGGGGCAATTTTCGATCAGTAAGTCCAAGCTCCTCGCCTTCATCCAGCGCGGGTTCTGGCACGCCAGCAGTTACCGGCTCAACTTCTTCGGCGCCTATCTCGGGACGGGGCTGAGCGTCGTCTTCTTCGCCATCCTGGCCCAGTTTTACGGGGACGCGCAGCCCGCGGCCCTCGCGCCCTATGGCGGAGGCTATTTCACCTTCCTGCTCGTCGGCGGCGCGTTTGCGCGTTACCTCAGCCTCGGCATGCGCCACTTCGGGCGGGAACTGGAACTCGAGCTCGCCGTCGGGACGATTGAGCCGGTGATGGTCACGGCCACGCCGCCCGCCCTGGCTCTCCTCGGCCCCTCGTTGTGGACGCTGCTCGAAGGCCTCCTCCTGATGATCGGGCAGCTCGCGCTCGGCGTGCTCTTCTTCGGCGCTGACTTCTCGCGCGCCAACTGGCCCGCCGCGCTCGCGCTGGCCGCGCTGGCCCTCGTCGCGCTCAACTGCTGGGGCGTCCTCTCGGCCGCTTTCGTGCTCGTCTTCAAGCGCGCCGAGCCGCTGGGCTGGCTCGTGGACGTGACCCTCTTCATGCTCGCCGGCGTCTACTTCCCGATCTCCATCATGCCCGTCGGCCTGCAAATCGTCGCCTACGCCCTCCCGCTCAGCCACGCCCTCGAAGGCCTGCGCTTCGCCCTCATGCGCGGCGACACGCTCGCCGAACTCTCGCGCTACGCCGCCATCCTGCTGGGCTTCGACCTCGTCTTGCTCCCCCTCAGCCTGCTGGCCTTCCGCGCTGCGTTGAATCACGTCAAACGCGCCGGCAGCCTGGGACACTATTAGATCGCCCCTGCCGCCCCGTTCCCTGAGTTCCCTCAGTTCCTGCCGTGCCCAAAAAGACCGTCGTACACGGCTTCCGCGTCGTCATGCCCACCCTCGCCGCCCTCCTTTTTGCGGCGATGTACCTGGCGACGGCCCTGCCGCGCGTGTTTTATCCCTACGACCTGGACTTCATCGAAGACAGCCAACTCATGCAGGCGCTCCGCTTTGCCCAGGGCCAGCCGGTCTTCGTCGCCCCCAACGCCGACTTCAACCCGCACGTCTACATGCCCCTCTACACCTGGCTGGGCGGGTGGCTGCTCAAAATTACCGGCCCAAGTCTTACACCCCTGCGCCTGCTCTCGTTTGCGGCCACACTCACTACCGCCCTGCTGCTCTATTGGGCTGCGCGGCGTGAGAGCGACCGGCGGTGGATCGGCCTCGTCGGCGCGGGGCTGTGGCTGGGCGGCTACCGCCTCAGCGGCTTCTGGTACGAACTGGCGCGCGTGGATGCGCTGTTCGTGGCCCTTGCCCTCAGCGGATTTGCCGTCGGCCTCTACGCGCGCCGTTCGACATGGGGATTGATAATTTCTGCGTTCCTGCTGGCGCTGGCTTTCTTCGCCAAGCAAACCGCGCTGATCGTCGGCGTCGGCCTCGCTATGTACCTGTTCATCAGCGTAGGACGCAGGGCGTGGCTCTTCACGCTGATTTACCTCTCACTGGTGACGATCCCGCTGTTCACCCTCAACGCCGTGACCGGCGGCTGGTTCTTCTATCACGTCTTCCGGCTGGCCGCGGGGGATCCGGTCGAAATCAAGCGCGTCATACACTACGCCGGCTTTGAAGTATTCGGCCTCATGGCCGGGTTGAGCCTGATGACGATGCTGACCCTGCTGCTGGGCGTGCGCCGCGCCGGCTTGAAGTTCCTCCTTGAACAACCCTGGCTGCCCGGCATTGGCCTGGCGGCTGTCATCAGCGGGATCGGGCGGGCCTCGGTGGGCGGCAGTTTGAACAACTTGATGCCGGTTTATGCTTTCCTGTGCCTCGCCCCGGCGCTCTTGGTGGGAGAATGGAATCGCCGCTCACTCAGCCCGGCCTGGTCACGTTGGCGTGATTGGCTCGTCGCCGCCCTCGTGCTTGTCCAGCTGGCCCTCGGCGCGTATTACCCGCCGCGTTACATCCCCTCCGCCGCCATGCGCGCCAGCGGCGACCGCCTCATCCAGCGCCTCGCCGCGATTGACGGCCCGGTGCTGGTGATGATGCACCCCTACTACGCGCTGCGGGCGGGGAAAGAACCGGCGACGCAAATCGCCGCCCTGTGGTACGTTCGCGAGCGCGGCCAGCGGCCCCTGCCGGATGATTTTGCAAGCCGCATCGAAAACCGCTACTATTCGGCCATCGTCTCCGACGAGAGTCTTTTCGAGACCGAGCCGGCTCTCCAGCGCCTCATCCGGGCGCATTACTACCCGGCCCAAACGCTGGGCCTGGAAGACGCGCCGACCGCGCCGACCGGCATGGCCGTGACACCGCAAATCATCTACCTCCCCAGGCAGCCGTGAACGCTCGATCTTCGACTATCGCTCAGGTGCTGGCCGCCGCGCGTCTCATCGCCTCGACCCTGCATCTCGCCTCGACCCCGGCGGAAATTGCCGCGCGCCTGGCGGAGGCGGGCGAGATAGATTGGCCGCTCCTCGCTCATCACGCCGACGGGCACACGCTCACGCCGCTGCTCTACGACACGTGGCAGCAGGCCAAGGCGCTCGAATTTGTCCCGCCGGAAATTCGAGAGCGCATGGCGAGGGCCTATGCAGACAATCAAACGCGCAACGCGCACATTCTCAGAGAATTGCTGGAAGTTCATCGCCTCCTGGAGCAGGCCGGCGCGCCCCACCTCGTGCTCAAAGGCTGGCCGTTAGTCCATCGTCTCTACGACCACCCCGCCCAACGCTACATGTCTGACCAGGATTTCCTCGTCCCCCCGGATCGCGCCCAGAGCGGGCACCGGGTACTGCTGGCAGCGGGTTACCGGCCGCTCCCGGCTAAAGACGAGTGGATAGAAAAGCACCTCCCCTCGGTGTGGCGCAACGACGGCTACCAGTGGAACGGCTATCTCTACGACCCGGACTATCCTCGCCCCGTCGAGCTGCACGTCCGGCTGTGGGAATATGGTTGGCGCGGCCTCGGCGTGCGCGACCTGCCCGACGCCTGGGCGGAGGCGCAGACTGTCGCCATCGCCGATACGCCGCTGCAAGTCCTCTCCGACGAAAACATGGTGATCCACCTCGCCATGCACTTCGCCGGTCACCTGGTGGAGCGCGAGGCCCGCCTGAACCAGCTGCTCGACCTGGCCCGCCTGGTCCAACGCGCGACTGGACTTGATTGGGAGCGCGCCGCCGCGCGGTCGTCCGTGGCCGGTGTGGGCCGTTTCGTCTATGCCTCGTTGTGGCTGGCAAACCAGGTTTTCGGCTCACCGCTCCCACCGGGGGAGGCCTGGGAAAAACTGAGGGGAGTGACTCCGCGCAAGTTCCGTGATTGGCTGGAGAGGCAGGGCGTCGAGGATGTCCTCACCGCCGACTATCGCCGCCGCGAGAA
>DAOTXG010000239.1:0-2382 GCA_034435515.1 Anaerolineales bacterium | reverse complement strand
TGCATGAACCACGGGTTCAGATTCCACGAGCCGGAGAGCAGAATCTGCTCCTGCAAGCCGCGCCGCCCACCGCCGTCGAGGAAGGTTTGTGCATTCTGGAAATTCTCATGGCCGGGGATGACCGGCCCGGCCATCTCGCCCGCCTCAATCGGCTTGCCGTCGAGCGTCGTCACGATGCCGACCTTGTCGGGATGCACTGTGTACACCATGAGCTGCCGCGCCGTCATCCCGTGTTTCTCGGCGTTCGCGGTCGTGATGACCGTGAACAGCGCGATGTTGATGCGGTACGTCCCGGCAGTCAGGATCCCCAGCTGGCGGCCTTTTTCGCCGCCGCGGGTCAGGAATTGGCGCGCGTTCTGGAAGTTGTCGCACTCGACCACCTGGCCCAGGATGCGCTCGGGCGGGATGGGCGCACCGTCGTTCGCCACGACGAGCGCGATCTCGCCCTGCGGCACGACGACGACCGGCGCTTTGGCGATGGTGTACTGCCACAGCCAGTAGCCAAAGTGCCAGCCGGGCGCGAGTGTGTCGGCCTGATAACCGGCCTCACCTTTTCCCTCCCGTTCGAGTCAGATGATGTGTCACTGTAGCACCAAGCGGGCGGGAAACCTGACGGGCATCTGTCAGCCATCTTCCATCACCGAACCGGGGCGGGCAGATTTTTGGGAGGGTGGCGATAACAGGGAACCGTTGTTGCGCAGGCGGTGTATGTTGTAGGACAAGTTTGAAACTTGTCCTACAGCAGCAAGGAGGAAAACTACATGTCCTGGCTAAAGTCACACTGGCGCTGGACAGCGCTTAATCTATTTGCCGTTTCCGTCCTGGCCGTCGTCTTGACCCAGGGCAGCACGGACTGGAACGCCACCCACACTTTCGATCCCATGCTCGAGAGCGGGAAGTGGGCAATGCGCTTTCTCCTGATCTGCCTAGCGATGACCCCGCTGAACACGTATTTCGGCTGGGGCAGCATGATCAAACTCCGCAAATCGGCGGGGTTGTGGGCCTTCGGGTTCGCCGTCCAGCACGTGCTGTTCTACATCGGCGACATCCAGTTCAAGTGGCTGACGCTTTCCATGCCGCTGTTTATCGCGCTGGGCCTGGCGGGGTTCCTTATCCTGGCTGCGCTGGCTCTCACGTCCAACCGCCGGGCCATGCAGCGCCTGGGGAAGAATTGGAAGCGGCTGCACCGGCTGGTGTATTTCGCCGGCCTGGCCGTCGCCGTTCACGCGGTCCTCGCCGCCGCCATGAGCAAGAAGATGCACCTCCGCGATCCGCAGGCGATCCACGAACTGAGGCTTTACCTGGCGCTGCTCGTCGTTTTGTTAGTCGTGCGCCTATCCCTGGTCCGCCGCGCATTGAAGCAAATCCAGGCCCGGCTGCGGCCTCAACGCAAGGCTGACCTGCCGGTCATGCCTCTCATCATTCCTGACCATCCCCCGGAATACTGGCCGATAGTCAGTACATCACCAAATCGTAGTAACCGCTTTCGCGTCAGTCGTTGGTTCGACAAAATTCAACCTGAGGAGGAGGTCGAGAGCCAGCGCGAACGAGTCGTGGCATAATGATTCTGACACTGCTAAGCGGCGCGGCCAGCCTCCGGGGTGTTGTACTTACCATAGATTACTGTGTGCCGTAAGTCACGCAAGGTAGACGCTGTGGGCCATCCTCCGACTGAGTTCGTCGGGCAAGGAAACTTGCTTCAAGGCTGCTCTTGTAGGCGTTGACTGAAACGGGCCGCATGGCGCTCAATCACTTCCACGCCGCGGGCTACTCCATCTTCGGCACGGATTCTCTCGCCCAATGCGGCGGCACGGGCGCGCATGGCTGAATCATTTACAGCGGTGTGAATAGCGTTCGCCAATTTCTCCGCGGTGAGTCTTTGCGCGGCGGCAGGCTGCAATCCTACACCTAATTTCACAACCAGGTCCGCCCACGCAACTTGGTCTCCCCCAAATCCATCACGCCTGTGTTCATGACTTCGCGCATCGCGCGCATGGCTTGGAAGGGATTCTTGGTTTTGGTAATGGATTGCATCACCTCGTGCGGATTGAACCGTACTGGATATGCGGCTACCCCATACGACTGAATCCACTCAATAAAACTGCGCGGAGCCATCAGCGCCGCGCGATGCCCCGCTCGTTGCAGACCCGCTGCCAACGCCAAATAGGGTTGGGTGTCACCGCGCGAGCCGAGCGTGGAAATTAGGATTTTCATGCTTGATTCCTGAAGAAAGCCGCCCAACGGTCGGCGTCAGCGGCTGGCCGAGGCTGCAGGCCGAAGGCCAGTTCGCTGGACGCCGCGGTTGGGCAGCCTTTGAGAATGAAGAACGATGACCCTCATGCAATTCCGGTTGTGTCGCTTACTGGCTCATATAGTTGAGCC
>DAOTXG010000238.1:0-11410 GCA_034435515.1 Anaerolineales bacterium | reverse complement strand
CGGCAGCGTGGCGCCTGTCCCGGTGATAATGAGGCCGCTGCTGGACACCACGACCTCGACCTGTTGCATCTCAGTGCGGTTACCGATGACGGAGGCGTAATGCGAGACCCAGGCGGACAAAGCCGCATGCCAGAAGAAAGGGCCTCGATTCACAACGAAAGTCTCGAACCGTTCCTGCCGAGAGTCGAGAGCCCGGCGCTGTGGACTGAGTTGACTATCGAGTCTACCCTTCGCCACCCTGGTTACCCAACTCCGCCAATCCTGCAGGGGCGTCTGTAGCATCTTCTTTATATCGGCTATAGCCACAGCAATTTCACCTAAAGCATCGTCGACATGCTCGTCCTGAATACCGGCTTTCCTGCCAATGGGATGCAACAACCGTCCAATAATTTTACTACCAAAGAACTCTGTGACTTCGACTGTCGCTCCGACGATAGCATCGCCGTATCGATTCACCACCACATCACGCATCTGGTCCAATTCGCGCCTGGCAACGTCTTTCAGCACACCCGCCTGGAAAATGGCTGCGACCTGGCCTTCAGAGAGAACGCGGATAGTCGCCAACCGTGTCTGCAGCGAAGTTGTTCCAAGGGTCAACTTGGCTCGAACCTGATAGAGGCCAGGTGACCGGACCCCAAAGTCCTCGGCAAACCTGACGCTCCCGCCCGCTGGCACGCTCACGTACCTTGTACGGATAGCAGACCCGCTTCCCCAACTCAGGCCCACTTCGACAAAGTAGACGTTGGCTTGGCTCGTAGGATTCACCACCTGGACTGAGAACGCGACCGGCTGATCGTAGTCGTAAAAGGGTGGGACAAAAATGTGCAGAGAACCGCGATAATCGGGCGGCGGCGCCGGCGTGGGCGGCGGCGGCGTAGTCTGGTAGGTCACATAGATCAGGCCACCGGCGTTCTGCCGGATGTTCCCGGCCCGGTCCACTACGTTGATCGTGAAGACGAGCTGTTGGGGCGCCAGGCTCGCCGGTATCGTCCATTCACATGAAGGCTGCTCGTCCATGTCTGTGCAGACATGCACCGATTGATTGTCGTACCGCACGTAAAATCTCACCCGATCCACGCCGCTGCCGCCCGGGTTGTCCCAGGCCTCGGCGCGAATGAACACCGATTCCGCGCCAGGACTGATCTTGGATCCATTGGCCGGAGAAGTGATGCGTCCATCCGGGGGCGTGCTGTCGCCGCTGCCCGGGTACGTGGCAGTGACCGGGCCGCCGGCTTTCTGTCTGATGTTCCCTGCCTGGTCGACGACATCGATGGTGAAGATCAACGGCTGTGCAGCCAGCCCCGCGGGGATTGACCAGGTACAGGAGGGGTTCGCGTCGGTATCCGTGCACACCTGGCGCCGAAGACCGTCGTACTCCACGTAGAATCTCACCTGAGCCACGCCGCTGCCGCCCGCGTTGTCCCAGGCCTCGGCGCGAATGAACACCGATTCCGTGCCAGGACTGATCGCGGATCCATTGGCCGGCGCCGTGATGCGCCCATCCGGTGGTACCGTATCAGGCGCGGGAGGCGGTGGGACGGTATCATGGACGAAAACATCTTCCCAGCAATTGGTATCGCCGCCTACCAGGTTATCACTGGAAGAGGAGAACGCCACGTAGCGCCCAGCCGCGGAGAGGGCAGCACCCTGGGAATTGCCATTCCCCGGCGCGCCATCGGAGGCAACGGACACGCGAACCGTCTGGCCTGTCTGCCGGTCGTGCAGGTAGATGTCGGACAGGCCGTTCGTATCATCGCTCACCAGGCTCGCCTGAGAGACAAACGCAACGTAGCGTCCGTCGGCCGAGAGGGAGGGATGCCGGGACGCGGCATTCCCTTGTGCGCCGTCGCTGGCCACCGAGACCCGGCTGGTCGCCCCCGTCTGCCGATCGTGGACGAAGATGTCCCACGCGCCGTTGGTGTCGCCGCTGACCAGGTCAGAGGCCTGTGACTCAAACGCCACATAGCTTGCATCTGAGGACAGCGACGACACAGCGGACCAGCCGGTCGCCTGGGCGCCGTCGGAAGCGACGGAGATGCGGGCGGTGCTTACCTGTCCCGGCTCATCGAAAATGCCATCGCCATCCGCATCCCGGTCGTGAACGAAGACGTCAGGGCAGTTGTCGGTGTACACACCGTCGTTGTTAGTGTCACACATCGTGTTGTTATCACCGCTCACCAGATTGCTCGCCTCAGAGGCAAACGCCACATAGCGTCCGTCAGCCGAGATGGCCGGCAAGTCAGCCTCGTCATTCGCCTGCGCGCCATCGGAAGCCACGCTGACGCGTAGGGTCTGGCCCGTCTGTCGATCGTGCACAAAGACGTCTTCCTGACCGTTGGTGTCGCCGGTCACTAAGTTGCTGGCCCAGGACTCGAACGCGACGTAGCGTCCATCGGCGGAGATGGCTGGCTTAATCGACAGCTCATTCCCCTGCGCCCCGTTGGAGGCAATACTGACACGAGTCGTCTGGCCTGTCTGTCGATCATGGACGAACACGTCGCCCGCGTTGTTGGTGTCGCCGCTCACCAGGTTGCTGGCATAAGACTTTAATGCTACATAGCGCCCATCGGCCGAGATGGAGGCTCCAAAGGAAGGGCCATTTCCCTGTCCGCCACTCGAGCTCACCGAAATGCGGGTCGTTTGCCCCGTCTGCCGGTCGTGGACGAAGATGTCGTAGACGTTATTGGAATCATTACTCACCAGATTGCCGGCCTCGGAAGAAAAGACCACATAACGTCCGTCGGCAGAAATGACCGGCGAATCAGACTTCCCATTGCCCTGTGCGCCGTCGGAGGCGATGCTGACGCGGGTGGTGGCGCCGCTGAGCTGATCGAGGTCCTGGCTGGTGACGTTCTCGGCGCGTGCGTCCGCTGGCCCGGCTGTTTTTTGGGCCGCCGCGGGCTGCGCCCCGCCTGGCAGAATCAGCGCCGCAACGACGAGGAGATAGAGCAGTCTGACTTTTCCAGCGTTCATGGCTTACCGCCTCATAATTCTCAACGCTCTTAATGAGTTTCAAGGAGGTGCTCTGTCAACGAATGGTCAACGAATAAACGAATGAGCGTCAGCGCGCCGAGAAATTCGTTTACGCGAAGCGGTTGCATATTCGTTGACAGTTTGTCCGGCCTTCTTGAAATCTGGTAAGAGCCATTCTCAAAAACCTATGCGCCACGCCAGTGGCGCAAAGCACCAGGTCTCAGTCCCCAGTCCAAAACCCCTCTGGGTCAAAACGGCGGAGCATCGCCAATTCCTCTGGAGTGGGTTCAGGCGTTTGCACGACGGCCGAGGCAACGTGCAGCGGCCAACCCGTTGCCTCCAAAACAGACTCGACGGCGACGCCCGGGTGGACCGAGGCCAGAATCATCTCGCGCGTATCGGGGTCAAAGCGCAGCACGCCCAGCGTGGTGATGACGGCGTCCGGCCCGCCCCACCGCAGGCCAGCCCGCTCGCGCCAGCCCGCTCCCTCGCCGTAGCCGGGCGAGGTGACGTAGGTCACGCGCGGCACGAAACGCCGCCTCTCGTGCGCCATAATGATGATGTGACGCCGGGCGAGGCTCGCCAGGTCACATGCCCCGCCGCTGCCCGGCAGGCGCGTCTCGATCCGGCCCGGCTCGGTCCCGCCGATGTACGTCGTGTTGAGGTTGCCAAAGCGGTCCACCTCCGCGCCGCCGATGAAACTCACGTCCACCCGGCCCCGCTGGAGCAGGCCCATCACGTCGGCGGTGTCGGCCAGCCACTGCGCCTGGTAGAGGTTGGGCAGGTCGCCCATCGTCAGGATCGGCGCCGGCGCCGGCGAGTCGCGCGTGATGCCCAATTCGTACACGCCCACCGCGTTCGGCGCGTGCGTGCTCTTCGCCAACTGAAAGCCCAACAGCGGCAGGCGCATGCCCACGAAGACGACGTCGCCGTCGCGGATCTCACGCGCGGCGGCGGTCACCATCAACTCCGCCCGCGTATAGGGGCGGCCCTCAGTAGCCATAGTCCACCGGCGCGGCGAACGCGTGGTTCTTCAATCTCAGCCTGGCCAGGCGCGCCTCGCCCAAGAGCGCCGCGTAATCGTCGCTATTCGTCACGCCGTCCACCCAGCGCGCCTGCCAGCGGGCAAAGGCCTCAGGCGTTTTGCTCTCGTTCTGGTAATCCAGGAACATGTGGTGGTCACGGTTGTAATAGCCGGGCGTGGGCGAAGGGTGCGCGCCCCAGGGCGCGTGGACGACGGCGCTGACGCGAAAGCCCGGTGTGATGACGCGGTTGGGGTCGCTTTTGATGACCTCTGGCGAAACGATTTCCTCGGCGGTCACGACGACGTGCTCGCTGGCCAGGCAGGCCTCGCGCGTCACGCCGAGGTTGCCCCAGGCCTGCGCGTTGCCGAACTCGTCCGCCCGCTGCGCGTGGACGATGGCGACGTCGGGTATGATGGCGGCCACGGCGGCCAGCGTCTCCCCGGTGAACGGGCAGGCGATGGTCTTGAGACTCGGATTCGTCTTGAACAGGTCGCTGCCCAACGCCGTGCGCGTCGGCATGAAGGGCACGCCCATCGCGCCGGCGTGGAGCGCCAGGGCGAGGGTGAGATTGGAATGGTCTTCCACGGTGATCGCGCCGCCTTCAACGGCGCGTCGGAAATTGTAGCCGGAGCCGGTGATCACGTTGCCCACCCAAGCGGCGCGCACCCGGCGCACGCACCCCGCGCCGATGAGCTGGTCGAACAGGATATCGGAGATCGGGCCGACGAGCGTCAGGTCCCGCTTGCGCTGGCGGATGATCTCATGCCCGGCGGCGAAGGGGATGAGCGCTTCGAGCGCCGCGCCGAGCGCGACGGAACTGCCATCCGGCGCGAAGCGCGCGATGGCGTCGGCGAGGCGGGTGAGTTTGGAAGCAGGCATCATGACCTCGTATCACCGCCCTGCCCGCCGATTGAAATCGGCGGCTGAAACGAGCAAACCCGTTGAAACGGGTTGACAGTGCTCTTCAGTGCGTTTCAACGCACTTTCCCGTTTTAGCCGCGAAATTCATTTCGCGGGCACGTGGCGTGAGCAGTTACAAAGCGACTGAAGTCGCTACTACCATCCCTCAAAATCAGGTTGACGGACTCTAGCCAGCGCGGGCGCCGCGCAGTTTGAAGCGTTGGATCTTCCCGGTCGCCGTCTTGGGCAGTTCGGGGACGAACTCAATCCAGCGCGGGCGTTTGTACTCGGCCATCTGCTCTTTGCAATGCTCGACGATCTCGTCTTTCAGCGCGTCCGAGGGGGCGTGGCCTTCCTTCAGCACCACGTAGGCTTTGGGCTTGATGAGGTTGGAGGCGTCAACCTGCCCCACCACCGCGCACTCCAGCACCGCCGGGTGGCTGATGATCGCGCTTTCTACTTCCACGGGTGACACCCAGATGCCGCCTACCTTCAACATATCGTCCGAGCGGCCCGCGTGCCAGTAGTAGCCGTCCTGATCCACGTAATACTTGTCGCCCGTGAACAGCCACTCGCCCAAAAACGTCTTGCGGCTTTTCTCGTCCTGGTGCAAATAGTAGAGCGCGGCAGTCTCGCCCTTCACCAGCAAGTTGCCCACCTCGCCCTGCGCCACCTCCCTGCCCGCCTCGTCTACAATCTTGAGGTCGTAACCGGGGAACGGCTTGCCGCTGCTGCCGGGGCGGATGTCGCCGGGGCGGTTGGACAGGAAAATGTGAAAGTTCTCGGTCGAGCCAATGCCGTCGATGATGTCCAGCCCGGTGCGCTCCTTCCAGCCGTGCCAGATGGAGGCCGGGAGCGCCTCGCCCGCCGACACGCACAGCCGCAGGGACGAGAAGTCGTACTTCTCGTTGAACCCCTCTGTGGCGAGCATGGCGGCGTACCCGGTAGGCGCGTTATACAGGATGGTGGGCTTGAAGCGATGGATCGTCTCGAGCATGTTGGCGACGATGCGCGGCGGGGCGGCCATGAGGACGATGCTGGCTCCGACGTACCACGGGAAGACAAGCACGCCGCCCGTGCCAAAGGTGAAGAAGAGACGCGGCGCGCCGAAACATCGGTCGCTCTCGCGCAGGCCCAGCACGTCGACGCCCCACAACTGCGAGGTGAGCGGATAATCTTTGTGCGCGTGCGGGACGCCTTTCGGCTCGCCGGTGGTGCCGCTGGAGTAGTTGATAGAGCAAATGTCATCCCGGTGCGTCGGGGCCGCGGCCAGTTCGGCGGATTCGTTCTTGATCCACTCCGCGAAATCCAGGTCGCCGGCCTGCCCCCCGCCGCCGATGACGACGACGTGCTTGACGAAATCCATTTGACCACGGAGCGCCTCCAGCGCCGGCAGGAGCGCCTTGTGGACGATCAGCGCGCGCGCGCGGCTGTCGCGCAAAATGTAGGCGTGCTCGTGCGGCTTGAGCAGGGTGTTGAGGCTGGTCGCCACCGCGCCGATCTTGACGATGCCGAAAAACGACGTCACCCACTCGGCGCAGTCCAACGACAGGATGCCGACGGCTTCGCCCATGCGGATGTCCAGCCGTTTGAGGGCGTTGCCCACCCGGTTGACTTCTTCCGCCGCCTGCCGGAAGGTCAGCTCGCGTTCGGCCGAGTACAGCGCTGTCTTGTCAGGCCGCGCCGTCAGGTTGTGCTCCAGGATGTTGACGGCGTTGTAGTACAAGGGCAGATCAGACGCTCTGAGTATGTTCATGGTCGTAGACCTCCTGTCTGGTGAATAGTTGCTACCGGCCCTTGAAATCCGGCTTGCGTTTCTCCTTGAACGCCTCGTAAAAGGCGCGGTGGTCTTCGCCCATCATCATCAGGGCCTGCGCCTGCGCTTCGGCTTCCACCGCGCTGACCACGTCCATCGCCCATTCGTTGTTCACCATGGCCTTAGTCATGCCGATGGCGTGAGTCGGGCCGCGGGCCAGGCGCTCGGCCCACTCGCGGGCGGCGGGCAGCACTTGCTCTTTGGGGACGAGTCTGTTGACGAGTCCGTAACGCTCGGCCGTCAGCGCGTCCAGGTCGTCGCCCAGCAGCAGCAGCTCCAGCGCGCGCCCCTGCCCCACCAGGCGCGGCAGCAGAACGGCCGCGCCCATATCCGCGCCCGTGAGGCCCACGCGCGTGAAGAGAAACGCGATTCTCGCGTCTTCGGCCATCACGCGCAAGTCGCAGGCCAGCGCCATCACGGCGCCCGCCCCGGCGGCCAGCCCGTTGACGGCGGCGATAATCGGCTTGGGCAGCAGGCGCATGTTGCGGACGAGGTGGCCGGTCATCCGGCAGAACTCCAGATGGCCTTGCATGTCGCGCTCCAGCACCGCGCCAATGATCTTGTGCACGTCGCCGCCGGAGCAGAAGGCGCGGCCCGCGCCGGTGATGACCACCGCCTTCACCGCGTCGTCGTAGCGCAGGTCTTCAAACAGGTCGCGCAGCTGCGCGTAAATCTCCAGCGTCAGGGCGTTGAGCACCTCGGGCCGGTTAAGGGTGATGAGCGCCACGCCGTCGTCAATCGAATAAAGGAAATCGTAATCGGGCATCAGTATCCCTTATCGGGGATTGGCGTGGGAGCGGCTTGTAGCCGCGATGGTCGTCGCGGTTGCAAACCGCTCCCACTGACAAGGTTTGCGTGCATATTCCTTACCCAAACGGGTTCCACGTCGTCACGTGCCTCGGTTCAATCTTGTAAAGGCATCGCACTTCGCCGGGGAAGCGCATGGACGGCGGGTAGAAATCCTTGTCCAGATACCGCCTCGCCAGCCGGTCGAGGTGCGCGTCCGCGCCCTCCTCGGTGATCTCGACGACCGGGCCGCGGACGGCCAGGAAACGGTCCGGGTTGTCCGGGTCGGTGATCTCCACCGCCACGTGGGGCCGCTGCTCCATGTTGCGGTCTTTCTGCCGCCCGCGCGTCGAGTTGACGAGGAGGTGCCGGCCGTCGTAGTCAATCCACACCGAGGTAACGTGCGGCGTGCCGTCGGGCATCAGGGTAGCCAGGTGCGCAAACGTCTTCTTTTGGAAGAGATCGAGATACTCGGTCGGGATCGGGCCGCTCTGCGGTTGGGCCTGCCGCCAGGCCTCGTAACGGGCGGCGAATTCCGGGTCAGCCCGCTGCAGCCGTTTGAAGCCGACGCGCTTGCTCCGCGTCATGAGCCGGTAGGTGAAGGGGAGCGGCTCCAGGTGAAGATAGTCCTGCACCTCTTCCAGCCACGCCAGGCTGCGCGCCGCCGCCGCCTGAAAGCGATCCACCACCGGCTTGCGCACGCGCTGAAATTCCGGCAGGGCCGCCGCTGCCGCTCCGCACCGCGCCAAGCACTCGGCCAGCGCAATGGAGTCCTCCATCGCCAGCTTGGTGCCAGAGCCGATGGAGAAGTGCGCGGTGTGGAGCGCGTCGCCGAGCAGGACGACATTCTGGTGATGCCAGCGGCGGTTTTTGATCAGCGGAAAGTTGAGCCAGCGCACGAAGTTGTTCGAGAGGAGCGGCCGGCCGTCAAGTTCTTCTTTCCACACCTCGGACAGGTAGGCGCACGTCGCCTCGTCCGACATGGCGGCGAAGCCGGCCTTCAGCCAGGTCTCCGGCGGGCACTCCACGATGAAAGTGCTGTGCGTGGGGCTGAAGCAGTACGAATGCGAGATGAACAGCCCGGCCTCTGTCTGCTTGAACATCATCGTCAGGCCGTCAAAGGGCTGCTCCGCGCCCAGCCAGATGTACTTGTTCTGCCGGATTTCAATAGAGGGCAGGAAGAACGCCTCGTACGTCTTCCGCACCAGGCTATTCGCGCCGTCCGCCCCGACCAGCAGGTCGCAATCGGCGTAATCGGCGACGTTAGTCACATTCGTATGAAAGTGAAGCCGCACGCCCAGTCGCTCGCAGCGCTGGTGCAGAATCTGAAGCCACTTGAGCCGCGCCACGCCCGCAATCGGGTTGCCGCCGATGCGGATGGTCTCGCCCTTGTGCCGCACGACCACGTGCGCGCGCATCTCTCCGGCCCGGATGAACTCGTCGTACGTCTCGCGGTCGTGCTGGGCGAAGTTGTCGAGCGTGGTCTCGGAGAAGACGATGCCCCAGCCGAAGGTGTCGTTTGGCCCGTCGCGCTCGACGACGTGAATCTCGTGCGCCGGGTCGAGTTTCTTCATCAGGACGGCGAAATACAGCCCGGCCGGGCCGCCGCCGAGGATGTTGATCTTCATTTCGAGATACGGTAATCCGAATTAAAAGCAGATTACCATCAAACGCCGTTTGTGCCAAATCCCATTGTCATCTAAAATAACCGGCGCGAGGGTTGTGGGGCTCGCCCCACTCCGCATCATCTCTGGCCGCTGGCTGTCGGGCGCCGCACGAGTCAGACAGCCTTGAAGTGCATACAGTGACCCAGCAGTCAAATCAAACACGGCAAGTCCGCCGCCTCCTCCAATGGCGCTGGGCGGTCCTGGCGATCAGCATACTGGCCGCGCTCTTGGTGGAGCTCTACGAAGGACACATGCTATCGCCGGGTCTTTTCCTGGAAGTGGATATCCTCCTGTCGGTCATCCTCCTCCCTACTACAATTTGGCTTCTGCTCATGCTCCTGGCGCGCAGCATGGTTGAGCGCGCCCAAAGCGCAAGCCGGATCGAACTCTACCGGCAATTTATGCGGCAGTTGGAACAGCGCTACACCTGGGACGAGATTGCCCAATTTGCGACGCACTTCCCGGCGACGTTCCTCCCCGTTGACCATGTTTCGCTCTACACTTACGACTATCGCAACGCCCGATTGGAATTTATCGCCGCCTGGAATGCGCCAGACGGAGAGGCCCCTCGCCCCAGCTCGACGGTTATCAGTGCTACGTCTGCCTGCTGCCACGCCTGCGCCGGACCACCAAATGCCAGCCCGCGGCCGGCTCGACCAGCAGCGGCGGTCCCGAAGGGGTGTGCCTGCCCCTCGCGTACGAGGCGCTGCTCGTCGGCCTGCTGCGCCTGCGCTGTCGGCCCGGTCAATCCCTGTCCGCCGACCAGATCGAGTTTCTAAACTCGGTTGCCCCGGAACTGGCGCGGGCGCTGGCGTTGTCCATCGCCTATCCTCAGCAAATGGCGCAGGCGCGCACGCAAGCCCAGCAGGCTGAGCGCCGCCAGATTGCCTACGAACTCCACGACACACTGGCCCAGCACCTCGGCTACCTGCATCTCAGCCTGGACCGGCTCGCCAACGACGACCGGCTGAGGCCATTCGGCGGGCTACTCCAGGAACTGGAGCGCATGCGCCAGACGGCCAACGAGGCTTACGAAATCATCCGGGACAACCTGACTGCCTTGCGCGTCTGGCAGGCGATTGATCTGAACGAAGCGCTCTCCAGTTATGCGAACACGTTTGCCCGCCAAACCGGGTTGAAAATTGACTTGACCACCACCGGGACGCCGGTCTCCCTCTCTCTGCCGGTCAACCGGCAAGTCTTCAGCCTGGCGCAGGAAGGCTTGAACAACGTCGAGAAACACGCGCAGGCGCAGCGGGTGGCGATTGCGTTGCATTGGTCCGCCGACTCTCTGCAGATCAGCCTGACTGACGATGGGCGCGGCTTTGATCCGCAGGCGGCGCCGGCCGAGGGGCGTTACGGCCTGGTGATGCTACGCGAGCGGGTCGCGGCCCTGCGGGGCGAGATGGAGGTCGAGAGCGCGCCCGGACGAGGCGCAACTCTGCGCTTCCGGATCCCCCTCGGCCATTCAGCCACCCCGCCGTAGATGCAAACCCAGGTAGATCGCCGAAAGTTCTCTCTACTTTTCGCTCCCGCCGGATTTGCAATCCGGCGGCCCGAGGCGGCGGATTACAAATCCGCCGCGAGCAGGAAAAGGTGGTAAGAACTTCTGAACAGTTACTTAGCCCGGCTCATCCCCGCAGACGAAGGCCGGTCGGAGGCCATACTATGGAACTTGCGTCTTTCATTTTGGATATCTTCTTAGTGATTGCGGCGGTGGTGGCCTTCCTGGCCCGGCCCCGGATCGGCGGGCAGTTGGCCAAGGGCCTGCGGACGCTCCTGATCGGCGTCGTCCTGCTCGGCCTCGCCCACCTGATTGAAACCGTGCTCTTCGCCATGTTCAACTTAGATCGCCAGACCAACGAAGTCGTGCACCGTCTGCTGATTGGCATTGGCTTTGTCTTCGTCATCCTGGGCTTCTTCACGATGCGCCGGGCCTTTGACGGGTAAGTTCGGTCAGCCATGACAGACGAAGTGACGCCGGGTCTCCCCTCAGCCGAGCCTGGCCTCTACCGCGAGATTATCTCGTCCATCGTAAAGCGCTTCGTGCGGTTGATGGGGGCGACCGCGGCTTTGAACCTCGCGCACCGGATCCCCAAACTCTCGGTGGACGCCGAGGGGAATGTGTTGTCCTTCGACGAGGCGGATCCGCTCGGCACGATTAATCAACTCATTGACCATTACGGCTCGGTCTTCGGCGAGAC
Organism: Anaerolineales bacterium; assembly: GCA_034435515.1. GTDB lineage: Bacteria > Chloroflexota > Anaerolineae > Anaerolineales > UBA6663 > DATDRS01. The sequence continues at coordinate 39 of DAOTXG010000238.1, read as the reverse complement.
GGCCATCTTCCTCTCCCGACAGGCCCTTATCCCCCTGGC
>DAOTXG010000237.1:0-2369 GCA_034435515.1 Anaerolineales bacterium | reverse complement strand
TCAGGGCCAGCGTGCGCATCTGCGCGGCCTGGGCCGCCTGCACCGCCCGGATGACGTTCGCCGAGTTGCCGCTGGCGCTGATGCCAATCAGCAGGTCGCCGGGCTTGCCCAGGGCCTGCACCTGACGCGCAAACACGTCGTCGTAGCCGCAGTCGTTCGTGAAAGCCGTCAGAAAGGAGGTGTCGGTCGTCAGCGCAATCGCGGGCAGGGCCGGGCGCTCAAAATCTTTCGTCAGGCGGCTGACGAATTCGGCGGCCATGTGCTGGCAGTCGGCGGCGCTGCCCCCGTTGCCGCACAATAGCACTTTGTGGCCGGCGCGAAAAACGGCGGTGATTAAATCGGCCGCGGCCCAGATGGCCGGGCGTTGCGCCTCGGCCAGCGCCTGCTGGACGCGCGCGCTTTCTTGCAAATGGGCGCGGATGAGTTCGTCAGGAGAAGAGAGGGGCATGTGGATTAATCAGGTTCGCCGAAGAAGCGGGCGGCCTCCGCATAGGAGTCGGGCGTGCCAATGTCGAGAAAGCGCCCCTGGCTCTGATAGCCGTGCAGATTCTGGCCGATCCAGGCCGGGAACATCTCACGCTCGATAGACACCGGGCGGTCAGCCGGGATCGCTTTAATACAGGCCTGGTTAAGCAAGTAAATTCCGGCGTTGATCCACCCTGGCCCAGTCACCGCGCCTTTCTCCTCAAAGCCTAATACTTTCCCGTCCGCGTTGGTCTGCACCTGACCATAGCGCGCAGCGTCCGGCGCCGCCACGAGCAGCAGGCTGGCGGAAGCGCCTCGCTGGCAGTGCCAGGCGTAAAAAGCGTTCAAATCGGCCTTACACATCGAATCGCCGTTCAGCACAAGCACAGGGTCTGATTGTAACATGGGCAGCGCCCGCCGCAGTGCGCCGGCCGTGCCAAGCGGCGCCGGTTCGTGTGAATATTCCAATTTTAGCAGGTTGTAACCGGGCCCAAAGGCGGCCAGCACTTGCTCGCCCAGGTAACCGGTGCACAACACCGCGCGCCGCACGCCCGCGCGGGCCAGTTGGTCGAGCAGGTAACTCAGCATCGGCCGCCCGTTGACTTCGGCCAGGACTTTGGGGCGGTCGGCGACGAGGGGGCGCAAACGCGTGCCCAGGCCGCCGACCAGGAGGGCGGTGGTGATGGCGGCCAGGCGATTGGGAGGGGTCATACGTTTTTATACAATCCGCGCCCTAACATACGATAGCCCTTGAGCAGCTCTTGAATTCCCTCGTCCAGCGAGCGGCGGGCCTCGAAACCGGCCTCGCGCAGGCGCTGGTTGGAGACGATGTAGTTGCGCTTGTCGGGGTCGTTCCCGATCTCCGAGAAGTGAACGTAAAAGTTGGGGACGTGCGCCTTGACTTTGAGCGCCAGCTCTTCCTTCGACAGGTTGGCGGCGTCCAGGCCGACGTTGTACGGGCGGCCGGCCATGCGGTCGAAGTTCTCCAGGCAGTGCAGAAAGCAGTCGGCCACGTCGCGGATGTGCACGTAATTGCGCTTGAAGTCTTTCTCGAAAATCACAATGTAGCCTTCCGTGACCGCCGTATAGACAAAATGATTGACGAGCAAATCCAGCCTCAGGCGCGGCGACAGGCCAAAGACGGTCGCCAGGCGCAGGGTGATCACGTTCGGGCTGTCCAGCAGTTCGGCTTCGGCCTGGGCTTTGGTCTGCCCGTAGAGCGAGATCGGCTCCAACGGCGTGTCTTCGGTGCAGTGGACGTTCCCGGACTTCGCCCCATAGCCGCTATTGGTCGTCGGGTAGAGCACCCACTGGCGGGGACTGCGCAGCCGCTGGAGGAGTTGAATCGCCTCGAGATTCACCGAGCGGGCCAGCCAGGGGTCGCGGTTGCAGGCTGGCGCGCCCACGATGGCGGCCAGCGGGATAATCGCGTCCGCCGTTTTCAGCGCCGCGGCCAACAGCGTCTGGTCGCGCGCGTCGCCGCGCTGAAATTCAAAATGGGGATTGGCGCAGAGATGAAACAGCGACGGCGCGCCGTACATCAAGTTATCCAGCACCAGCACCTGATGCCCGGCGGCGAGCAAATGTTCGCACAGGATAGCGCCCAGATAGCCCGCGCCGCCGGTGACTAAAATTCTCATAGACTCGACCTCGACTCAACTTTGACTGCGTAACAGCTCGGCAATGCGCGCCACCACCATATCCATCGCCACCTCGTTCAGCCCGCCCTCCGGGATAATCACGTCGGCGTAGCGCTTGGACGGCTCGACGAATTCGAGATGCATCGGGCGCACGGTCTCCAGGTATTGCTTGACGACCGACTCGGCGGTGCGCCCGCGCTCGGCGATGTCGCGCTGCAGGCGGCGGATGAAGCGGAGGTCGGCGTCGGTGTCCACGAAAATCTT
>DAOTXG010000236.1:0-15043 GCA_034435515.1 Anaerolineales bacterium | reverse complement strand
AACTCGCCCTGCTCCCGCCCCAGGCGATCCTGGTCAACGTCGGGCGCGGGCCAATCGTAGATGAGGCGGCGCTCTACACCGCTCTGCGTTCCGGCGGGCTGGGCGCAGCCGGGCTGGACGTGTGGTACAACTACCCCGCCGACGAGGCCAGCCGGGTCAACACCCCGCCCTCGCAATTCCCATTTCACGAACTGGACAACGTCGTCATGAGTCCCCACCGGGCCGGAGACTCATCGGAGATCGAAAGATACCGCATGGAACACCTGGCCCGGCTGCTCAACGCGGCTTACCGGGGCGAACCTGTGCCCAATCGCGTTGACCTGCAAGTTGGGTATTGAATGTAACGACTCCGAGGGAACGCAGACCGCGAAGCGCGCTGACGAGCGCTGATTGGCGCTGATTGTTTTTGAAATATCAGCGCTAATCAGCGTACGCTTTGAATCAGCGGAATCAGCGTTCTCGCAACCTCGAGTGATGGAGCGAACAATGTCGCTCTTATTGCGTGACTCTCTGCCTTTAGTCCTCGTCGGCCGTTCCCTCCCGGAGGGCTGGCTCGCAAAACTGGACGGCCGGTGTCGGTTGATCGTCGGCGAAGCAGGCATCGCCGCCCTGACAGACCATCTGCCCGAAGCCGAGGGGTTGTTTACGCTGCTCACCGACCGCGTGGACGGGGCGCTGCTGGACAAAACGCCGCGCCTGCGCGTGGTGAGCAACATGGCCGTGGGCGTGGACAACGTCGACCTGGCGGCCTGCACCCGGCGCGGCCTACCGGTGGGCAACACGCCCGGCGTGCTCACCGAGAGCACCGCCGATGTGACACTGGCGCTGCTGCTTGCCGCCGCGCGCCGCCTGCCCGAGGCCGCCGCCGATGCGAAAGGCGGGAAGTGGACGACCTGGTCGCCGACCGGCTGGCTGGGCGCGGACCTGAATGGCGCGACGCTGGGGATAGTCGGGATGGGGAAAATCGGGGCGGCGGTGGCCGCGCGGGCGCGGGGCTTTGGGCTGCGGCTCATCTACGCCAGCCGGAGCGCGCATCCCGAGGTCGAGCAGAGTCTCAGCGCGGTTCGGGTCTTGCTCGAAACCTTATTGCGGGAGAGTGATTTTGTCAGCCTGCACACGCCGCTCACCGCCGAGACGCGCGGGTTGATCGACGAGAGCGCGCTGCGCGCAATGAAACCGACGGCGATCCTCGTCAACGCGGCGCGCGGGCCGGTGGTGGATACGGCGGCGTTAGTCCGCGCGTTGAGCGAGGGCTGGATCGCGGGCGCGGCGCTCGACGTGACGGATCCGGAGCCGCTCCCGCCCGATCATCCGCTTTATCGTCTGCCCAACTGTCTGATCGCGCCGCACATCGGCTCGGCCACCTCTGGCACGCGCAAGCGCATGGCCGAACTCGCGTGCGACAACCTGCTGGCCGGGCTGGAGGGCCGGCGTCTGCCCCACTGCGCGAACCCGGAAGTCTATTATATTGTGTGATGAGGATAAACATCATCCCCGATCAGTGACAAAAGTCCGTTGCGGTTCTAACGCGCTCACGCTATCGTAAAAGTGCAAGCCGCGCCTGAATGTGATGAGCGTCGGGAGTCAACAATTTCCGCACGGATGCCTGGAGGACTTAGCGCCGCCCCCCTGTGGCCACCGGCCCAGTCCCCGAAGTTTAGCGCACCAGACTCCGCACGCCGCCTTCAGGGCGGCGGCTTGTTTTAATGAGCGCCTGACCGGGAAATCAATTTCCCGGCTGAAACCAGGAAGTGCGCTCAAGCGCACTGAAGACGCGCTATCCGCTAATCCACTATGCCGAAGGCCATCCGCTGCCGATTTCGCCAGCGCCGAAGTATACCTATCGCCTTTCTATGCTTGCCTTACATGGAAACTGCTCTATACTCAGACAGGCGATTGGAGCAGTAGCTCGCTCGCCGACCAGTTGACTCGCTCCCTCTGCTCAACCGCGCACCCATCGGCACGCAGTCATGCGCAGGGAGTCCACTATCTGAAGTGAGATGAGCATGAATCTCGAAGAATTTTTTGAGTCTCTTTCTTTGCACGTCATTGATAGTTTTCTTCGTAATGGCAGAGAAGAAGATCTTCATCTCGAGTTCAAGACCGTATCAGACAATCCCTTCAACAAGGATGACAGAAAGAACTTTGCCAAAGCTCTTTCAGGGTTTGGCAACTCCGCTGGTGGGTTGGTCATTTGGGGAGTAGAAGAGAGGGCAAGTCAGGACTAACAATCGTTCTTGGCCTGAAGAATACTGGAAAGGGCATTGCTAAATTTCCATATCTTTCACTTGAAGTTGAACCACCCTACCGTCTTTCTGAGTTCGGGCTTGACGGAAACCGGCACACAGGGCTTCCAAGGCTCGTCCAACACCGTGCCACTGGACAAAGGGAGAGCTTTGGCGGCACCGTTGATATGGCAGTTTATCCAGAAGGCGAACTTGATGTGACAGCGATCCGGATAGATAACATTCGAGCAAAATTCGATAAAGATTCACCGGTACCCGATTTGAAGATACGATTCACCATATGTTGTGAGGGCATCAAGATGAGAAGAGGCGAATATAGTCTTCCTGGTGACATCATAAAGACTGCCCTTTTCCCAGGAATATGAGTTGTGATTTCTCTGCCGCCGCGCTTCGGCGTAGCGGATGACACTTGCCGTTGAGTACTCGGCCTGAGACGATGCCAATTGTACGCAACGCAACTGACTCATCCAGATTCAACCTGGACGCAAACCTGCCATTCGAGCTCCGATTGAAGGACTTCGAAATGGCAATGCAGGATGTCTACGATTTTTTCTACGACGTAAATCTGGGGCTTGTGGAGAGAGGACTGGAACGGCTTGACGACATGCTCAGGCCCGCCATCATGTCGGGGCTGCTATCAGACATGCTAACGGCGAGCCTCGCCAAGCATTCTCGAACGCTGACTGTCAATCTTTATCACAATGGCCATCCTGATTTGGTAGTGAAAGGAATTTACCCGGGCAATAGCGTCAAAGCCGGCGCCCATGGCGTTGAGATCAAGACCACGCGCAAATCAGGAGGGGCCGTTGACACGCATGGGGCCAGAGATCAATGGATGTGCGTTTTCGTCTATGAGGTGGATGCTACAACCGAACCAGCCCGCGAGCGCACCCCCATGACCTTCACCGAGGTTTACCTTGCCCGAGTTTCAAAGGAGGACTTTCGGAAAAATCCCCGAGGCGAACTTGGCACTCGGACCGCAACTCTGCACAGGGAAGGCATTGAAAAGCTGCGCGAGAACTGGATCTACAAGTTAAGGGAGTAGTTCACGCCATTCTTGAACGCTGCCAGCTTAGGAATCGCTTTCCGGGCTATTTCAAAATAATGTGGGTCCTTCTCAATGCCAAGGCTTGGATAGCCCACGGCCTCGGCCGCGGCCAGGGTGGAACCCGAACCCGCAAACGGGTCGAGCACAACACCTTCGCCTAGGGGGAGCACCCCCCGCACCAACACCCTGAGAAACTCCTGCGGTTTGAGGCTCGGATGCGGCGCAAGCGCGCGCTCCGATCTATGGGTTGGCGCCGACGGAATGACGTCGCCAAAAGGCTTGTCGCTGGACGGCCTTCTAAACCCGCCCGTCTTCCACTGCCTCAGATTATCCTGAACCCGGCCCTCAATCGGCTTCCGAAACAGCAACCAGGGCTCCCACATCGAGCGCGGCATCACGCTGACGTCCGGGAATTCCTTATGCGCGGCTTTGGGTCTATCCCCGCCGCGCATCGTCATGACGAGGCGCGCGATTTCCCCGCGCCTCTCAAGACCCGCCCTGGCCAGCCCGCTCGCCACCAGGTAAGACAGGAGAGGATTGCTGGCAACGACCACGTTTGCCCCCGGGACGAGCACCGGCAGCAAGAACCGCCCCCATTCAAAAAAGAACTCCTCCAACTGTCGCAGATCCTGATTTGAGAGTACTGTAAACCGGGGCAAGGGAGACCGCTTGGCCCCGTCGAAAGAGGGTGGAATGCGCCAGACGCCTCCTTTGCCATTGCGGAGCTTGGCCTGTTGTTCGGGCGTGTATTCAAAGAGGCCATACGGTGGATCGGTAACCACGGCCTGTACAGAGTTTTGCGGCTGAGTACGCAGCCACTCGAAACAGTCTGCTTTGTACAACGCAGCTTTTCCGAAAGAGAATGAAGGCCAATTTGGCGCAGCCTCCGACGGGGACGCCGGATAAAGACTCGCAGGACTCTCCCTCAAGGAGTAATGACCTCTTGCGCCTCGCGTGAATAGCACAGGCGTGTTGAGCCGCAGATAAGAGCGCACACTCGAAGGCGCCGCATCGCCCAGCAGCGCCTTCACGCCCCGTTCGATTTCCGCTATCGAAGCCCCCTCGGGTCTATCGGAAAGAACCGCAAAGATTGCATCTCGAACCTGGCCCGGTCGTCGCTTCGTGGACATACTTTTCTCCCAAAGTCCAGTATAAGACGTCTAGACGTCTTTTGTCAATGAGGAGGCAGTTTCGACAAATAAAGACGCTTCGGGCGAAATCAGCAACGGATGCCTTTGGCATTTGGCATGGCCGCTTACCGATGGCCCAGGTAGTATGTTAGACTCTATGTGACATGCGCAGGCGATATTTGAGCGTATGATATGGCAACTCTGATTTCTGAAATTCTGCTCATCCTGCTCCTGATCGTTGCCAACGGCATATTAGCCCTGGCTGAAATTGCCGTGGTCTCGGCCCGCCGGGTGCGCCTGCAACAACGCGCCGACAACGGCGACGCCGGCGCGCGAGTTGCACTAGAACTGGCCTCCGAGCCGACCCGTTTCCTCTCCACGGTTCAAATCGGCATTACACTGGTTGGCATTCTGGCCGGCGCGTTCGGCGGCGCCACCATCGCCGAGTATCTTGCAGCGGGCGTGAGCCAGGTTCCGGCGCTCGCGCCCTATGCCGAAGCCCTGGGCTTAGGCGTCGTGGTGCTGACCATTACGTATCTCTCACTGGTGATTGGGGAATTGCTGCCCAAGCGGCTGGCCCTGAGCAACCCCGAACGAGTGGCCGCGGTGGTCGCGCGGCCCATGCGGTTTCTCTCGAACCTGGCCGCCCCGGTGGTGCAGATCTTGAGCGCTTCGACCACGGTGCTGATCCGATTGCTCGGCGTTCGGCCCGCTAAGGAGCCGCCGGTAACGGCGGAAGAGATCAATATTCTGTTGGAACAGGGCGAGAACGCAGGTGTATTCGAGCCTACCGAGCAGGACCTGGTCGAGAGCGCTTTGCATTTGGACGAACTGCGGGTGAGCGCCCTCATCACACCGCGCACGGAGATCGTCTGGCTGAACATAGATGCGCCGCTGGAGAGCGTTCGAGACACCATTGTGAATAGCCCGCATGCTTACTTCCCGGCGGCGCATGGCAATTTGGAGAATGTGGCGGGCGTGGTGCGAGGCCGTGATGTGCTCGCCTGCCAGGTGATGGGGCAATCTGTCAACCTCCTCACCTTGATGAAACCCCCTCTATTTGTACCTGAAAGCCAGTCGGCGTTGAAGATGCTGGAGCTCTTCAAGCGCTCGGGTCAGCACATGGTGCTGATCATTGACGAGTTCGGAGGTCTGATGGGCCTCGTGACCCTGACGGACGTCATGGAAGCATTGGTAGGTGACATCCGCTCGCCTGGCCTCCCAGATGAGCCGGCGGCTGTCCGGCAGGCAGACGGCTCGTGGCTGCTGGACGGGCGGTTGCCGGTGCACGAAGTCAAGGAACTGCTCGACTTGAACGAATTGCCACAGCAGGCTGAAGCAGGCTACGAAACCCTGGGCGGTTTGGTCATGGCGATGTTGGGCCGAATCCCGGTCAAGGGCGATGCCTTTGAACTGGCGCAGCGGCGGTTTGAGGTGGTGGACATGGATGGCAAACGAGTGGGCCAGGTCTTGGTGACGCCGTTACTTCCCCAAGCGCTGCCGAACACCAACTGACCAATACCCCAGATAACCTCCCATGCCCCATATTCTCAAATCCATTGATGTGCAAACACCCCTCCTCTGGCGCGGCACGGCTTTTCTACTTCTCGCCTGCCTCGTCGCCGCCTGCGGTTCGCGCCCGACCGCACAGCCGCCTACTCCCACCCCTCCGCCCCCCACCCCAACGCTGCCTGCTGTGACCGGCCAGGCAGAGAATCTCATCCTCCTCTTGGCAGACCTGCCCGGCGGTTTCCAGCTCGCCGGGGAAGACCGGCCCGGCGGCAACGAATACAGCGTCATCTACTTGCGCCCGGAGGCGTTGGCGCAGTCCTCGCCCGCCGGGCTGATCGGCGTCATCGTCAACCTGAGCATCCACGCCGACGTGGAGACAGCGCGGGAAGAGTTCGCCGCCCAGGGGATGGACGCGGATTCTATTAAGCAGGATGTGCAGGAAACTTCGGGGAGCGCAGGCGGCGTGGAAGTTCAGCCTCACACGGCGAGTGTGGCCGGGGCGGATGAGGCAGTCGCGTTCCAGGTGCGCTACGCCATTGGCCCGACCCGCCTGCTCGAATACCGCTATCGGATGCGGGTGGGGAATGCGATAGTGAATCTCATCGTCACCGCGCCCGCCCCGGCGACGGGCGACGAGCCTGCCTCCTTCCGCGAACAGGCGCAGGCCCTCGCTGAGCAGCAAGTGAAGCGCATCAACGATTCGCGGCGCTGATAAGAAAAGGACACGGATTGGCACTGATAAACACGGATAACCCCCTAAATCCGTGTTCATCCGTGTTTATCCGCGTCCCCAACCCCTACGGCGCCGGGTCGCAGGTGAAGTGCGCCGGGTGATCCGGGTGCGGGCGGTGCGAGTTCTGCGAGACATCCCGCGGGAAGACCATCGCCAGTTCGTTGAAGCCCGACGTTCCAGCAGCGCCCGGAGTGAGTGCGCCGTCGCCCTCGGCCAGCCGCTGCAGGAACAAGATCATGTTCGGGCTGAGGTCGCGGGTGATGTAGAACTCGCCGTAGGCCGCCGGGCAGACGTAGTAGGCGTTGTAGCCGCCCGCCCAGTCCATCAACCGATCGCCCTCCTGCGGGCCGGGGCCGCCCAGGTTGGCCTGCATCGCGTCCTGATCCCAGCCGCCGTAGATGTAGTCAATGTCCTGGAAGTTGTCCGGCATCCCGTAGATGAACCAGTCCGCCGGGTCCGCCGGGTTGCCATCTTTGGTCGGGCGTGGCTTGACGTCGAGATAGTCGTTCCCGCGGCCGCCGTAGAGATGGTCGTGGCCGGGGCCGCCCCACATCACGTCATGCCCGTCGTCGCCGAAGAGATGGTCCTCATCCGCGTTGCCATTGGCGATGTCATTGCCAGGGCCGCCGTGCAGACTGTCCCTTCCCTCACCGCCCAGCATCACATCGTTGCCCTCGGCCCCTTGCCCGGTTTCGAACGAGTACAACTGCACCAGGCGGTACAACGTTCCTGTCTCGAAGATTGTGTCCTCGATGAAAGGTTCCCTCGGCTCGATGAACAGGTCGAGTTGAGCTGGATCATTAATCCCGTCGCCCATCAGGTTATTCGTGATCAGGCCGAGGTCGCCGAGCAGCGCGTCCTCGCCCGCGTTACCTTCCATATAGTCGCCGCCCTGCTGGCCGTACATGTTGTCGTGGCCGTCATTGCCGAGCATGTAGTCGTCGCCGAAGGCGCCGTCCGCCTCAGGCAGTTCGCTGACGCTGACGGTGCGCACCACCATGTTGAACCCAAAGCCATCCAGCCGCACCCACATGCCGTTCGCGTCGGCCTCGCGCTGGACGATGCCGTTGTCGCCGATCATCAGATCGTCCTCGCCCCCGCCGCTCATCACGTCGTCGCCGTCGGCCAGGTTCGTCGGGGCGAGGCCCCCGCCGATAACGCCGTCGCCGGCCGAGTTGCCGCCGAGCATGTCGTCCTCGCCGTCGTCGCCGAACATCCAATCCGAGCCGTGGTTGCCCTCCATGTAGTCATCGTCATCGCCCCCGTGCATCTCGTCGCCGCCGCCGTCCTCGTCAATATGCGCCAGGCAGCCGGCGTCCGCGCCGTCAGTCAGGCCATCGGCATCGTTGTCGGCGTTGTCCAGGCAGTCGAAGGTCGTTGAGGCTGCGCCCTCGCGTCCGTCGCGGTCGTTGTCCGCGCCGTCCGCCGGGTCTTCGTCGAAGCGATTGTCGCCATCCGCGTCTAGGCCCGCGCTTCCCCAAGCGCGGGTGTTGCCCTGGCCGAACATCAGGTCGCGCCCGCCCTCGCCGTGCATCACGTCGCTGCCGCTGGTCGCCGCGTCCACTACCGTGCCGCTGATGACTTCCACATCGAACAGCATTATCTGGCGGATCACGTCGCCCGTGTTGGGATCGGTCTGCCATTGGCCGCTGCCGTCCACTGACCGGTTAATCCGGGTATTGTCGCCCGCCATCACGTCGCCGTCCTCGTCAACAGCGCCCGCGAGGCCGTCGTCGCCGTAGAGCGTGTCGCCGCCGTCGAGCAGGCCGTTCCCCAGGCGGTCGGCGTCAATCACGCCGTCGTCCGCCGAGCCGCCGCCGATCAGGTCGTCCTCGCCCCCGTCGCCATACACGGTGTCCGCGCCGTGGTTACCTTCCAGGTAGTCGGCGCCGTCGTTCCCGTGCATCAGGATTTCGCCTTTGCCCTGGCCGAACATCAGGTCGCGCCCGCCCTCGCCGTGCATCGTGTCGCCGCCGCTGGTCGCCGGGTCAACGGCTGAACCGCCGATAACTTCTACGTCGAACAGCACGACCTGGCGCACTGCGTCGCCTGTGTTGGGATCGGGCAGCCACTGGCCGCCGTCGCCCACAGGCCGGGTGATCCGGGCGTTGTCGCCCGCCATCACGTCGCCGTCCTCGTCAACAGCGCCCGCGAGTCCATCGTCGCCGTAGAGCGTGTCGCCGCCGTCGAGCAGGCCGTTCCCCAGGCGGTCGGCGTCAATCACGCCGTCGTTCGCCGAGCCGCCGCCGATCAGGTCGTCCTCGCCGCCGTCGCCGTAAACGGTGTCCGCGCCGTGGTTGCCTTCCAGGTAGTCGGCGCCGTCGTTCCCGTGCATCAGGACTTCGCCCTTGCCCTGACCGAACATCACGTCGTCGCCCGCGCCGCCGGACATGTTATCCGCGCCGCTGACCTCTGAACTGACGGCTGCGCCGCCCGCGACCTCGACGTCGTACAGAGTCACGTCGCGCTTCGTCGAGCCGTTGAAGTCGTTCGTCCCGCCGGGCCGCGTGATGTTCCCGTTGTCGCCGAGCATGTAGTCCACGCCGCTATCGCCGTGCAGGGTGTCGCCCTCGTCGAGCACGTTGCGCAGTTCGCGCAGGCCGCCCGCGCCGCCGTTGTCGTGGCCGCTGCCGCCAGTCAGGTCGTCCTCATCCTCGTCGCCGTGCAGCGTGTCCACGCCGGAGTTGCCCTCCATGTGGTCGTCGCCCTGGCCCCCGTTCATGACGTCGTCGTCGCCCTGGCCGTACATCACGTCGTTCCCGGCGTCGCCGTTGAGCGTGTCGTCGCCGCTGACAGCGCCATCCACAGTGGTCGCGTCACCGGCAAAATCTACGTCGTGAAGCGCAATCAGGCGCGGGCCGTTCCGCGTGATGCTGGCATTGTCGCCGGCCATGTAGTCCACGCCCAGGCCCCCGTTCAGCGTGTCGCCCGCGCCACCCACGTTCTCGTCATTCACGTTCGAGAGTTCGCGCAGGCTGCCGCCCGCGCCCCCGTCGTCGTGGCCGCTGCCGCCGGCCATGTCGTCGTCGTCCGCGTCGCCGTTCAGTGTGTCGGCCCCGGCGTTGCCCTCCATGTAATCGTCGCCGTCGCCGCCCGACATGGCGTCGTTCCCGCTCTGGCCGTACATCACGTCGTTCGCCGCGCCGCCTTCCATGAGGTCGCCGCCGCTCGTCCCCGCGCCGACGACCGCGCCCAGGAAGGGCACGTCGAGCAGCACGATCTGCCGTGGGCTATTGCGCGTGATGGTCGCGTTGTCGCCGGCCATGTAGTCCACGCCGTCCTCGCCGGCCATCAGCGTCTCGCCGCTATCCGCCGCGCCCGCCGTGCTGCTCCCGCCGATCATGTCGTCGCCGCCGGGGCCGCCGTACATCGTGTCGGAGTCGCCGTTGCCCTGCATGTGGTCGTCGTCGGCATTGCCGAACATGACGTCGTTCCCGGCGTTGCCGAGCATCCGGTCCAGCCCGCCGTCGCCGTACATGGCGTCCACGTGCTCGTTGCCCTCCATGTAGTCGTCGTCGGCGTTGCCGCGCATCGTGTCGTCGTCCAGGCCCCCATACATATTGTCCGCGCCGCTGTCGCCGTACATCTCGTCCCGCCCGGCGTTACCATACATTTCGTCGTTCTGCTGGCCACCGCGCATCAGGTCGTCCCCGGCGTTGCCTTCCAGGTAATCCTGGCCGGCGTCGCCGTACACCTTGTCGTGGCCGCCTTCGCCGAAGAGGAAGTCGTTCCCCTCGCTGCCGAACAGGCAGTCGGCGTTGCCGCCCGCCGCGCCCACCGCATTACAGTCAATCACGCCGGAGGCCGCCGCGTTCGTCCGCGTCACCAATGCCAGCACGGAGGCCGCCGCGCCGTCGTGCGCGCCAGCGGCGTGCGCGCCGACGCTGCCCGTGTCGCCGAGCAGGATGTCATTGCCCGCCTCGCCGTGGAGCAGGTCACGCCCGCCGCCGCCGAGCAGGTCGTCGGCCTCATTCCCGCCAAAGAGCGTGTCGTTGCCGCTGCCCGTGCCGTCGGCGTTGTCGCCGAAGAGCTGATCGTGGCCGCCGCGCCCGTAGAGCGTGTCGCTGCCATTCCCACCGGCGAGCGTGTCGTTCCCGTCGGGCGTCGCGGCGCTGTCGTCGTCGCCCTCGAGGAAGTCGTTCCCCGCGTTGCCGCACAGCCGGTCGTTTCCGTCCTCGCCGGTCAGCCCGTCGTTGCCGAAGCCGCCGTACAGCTCGTCGTTCCCCAGCCCGCCGAGGACCGTATCCTGGCCGCCGCTTCCCAGGCCGGAGTCATTGCACGCCAACTGCTCGTCGCCATAGAGGAAGTCATCCCCGGCTTCGCCTTCGACGTTGTCGTTGCCTGCGCCGCCCCGGATGGTGTCCGCGCCATCAGGATTCGCGTTAGTTCCAGGGCCGCCATGGAGGTCGTCGTCGCCCACATCGCCGAACAGGTCGTCACCGCCCGGCCCGCCATTAATCACGTCGTTGCCGTCATCCCCGTGGATGGTGTCCACGCCGTTCTCGCCGCTGAGGACGTCGTCGTCCGCGCCACCGTTGATGGCGTCATTGCCATCGCCGCCGTTGATCTTGTCGTTGCCGCCATCCCCGTTCAACGTGTCAGGCCCGCCGCCGGAGCGGATCTGGTCGTTGCCGTCGCCGCCGTGGACGGTCGCTGGGGCGATGAACGGCACGGTATTGCTCATGGCGTCGGTCCCGGCTTCGAGCGAGATGGTGTCGTTGCCGTCGTCGCCGAAGACCTGCACGGAACTGACTCCTCCATATTCCTGATACACCCCGAAGGCGGAGACGGAGAAGAGACCCGGCAGGCCCAGCGTCATCTGCCGGATGACCACTTTCTCGTCTTTGGTGTCAACCGCCACCTTTCTGGCCTGCCGCCGCGCCAGCGAGCCGACATTGACTGTCAACACCCCCCCGGCCACTTGCGCCAGCACCGGGCTGGGCGGCTCGCAAAGATTCAACGAGAAGTCGAGCAAAGTGATGTTGGCGATGGTGATGCGCCAGGTTTTGCTGAAGAATGCGAACCCGACGCGCACGTACGCGCCCAGGAAGGCCTCCAGCTTGCCAGAGATGTCGAAGAGGCAGATAGGATTGGCCAGCTTGTTGAAGATCTCCTGGATGCGGAGCTTGCCGTCCGGCTCCGGGCTGTCGTTCAGGTTCAGGTCAATCGTCAGCCGGATGCCGCCCTCCACGCCGGCCGAGACGACGACCAGCTCGATGCCCGCGCCCGCCGAGACCGTGCCGATCAGGCTGATTTCGGGCACGTCCACGCCGCGCGTATCCAGGTCGTCAATGAAGATGCCGTCGAAGAGGTGCTCGCCGGAGGCCCCGTCCAGCACCAGGCGCAGGCCGGAGGTGTCGTAGCCCATGGCGAAACGGCCCTTCAGCGTGACCGAACCGGCGATGTTGATCGAGATGGGAACCGGGCCGACGAAGATCGGGCCGAAGGTGTAGCTCAGCCCGGCGGTCGCCTGGGCGGTGCCCGCGTCGTAGCGGACGAGCACCACGTCCTGCCCCATGAGCAGATAGAAGATTTGCGTCGCGTCGTTGAAGGCCGGGAACGTTAGCCCCTCCGGCAGCGACAGCGCGCCCAGGATGGCGTTGAGCAACTCCGGCCGGCTCTTGGGATTCTTGACCAGTGTCCTGGCCTGGTCGGACGTCACCGGCCCCTCCTGAGCCTGGCCGATGTCAACTTCAAAAGAGCCAGGCACGAACTGGCCGTTTTCGAAGCCGCCCAGGGGAAGGATGATATTGCTATCGGTCGGCAAGCTATTGATGAAATCAATGAACGCCAGGATGTTCTCGACCAGTGACAGGTCGGCCCCGGTCGCCGCCTCAAGCAGCGTGAGGAGTGTGATGTCGCCACCGCCCGTCAGGCGGCTGAGGTCGGACAGCACGGGGATGGGCGCGCGCACGGTGTCAATCACCGGCTTGAGCGGCGAGGTGACTTTCTGAATCTCCCCGACGATGGGCCCCAGGAACTGGCTGACGAAATCTCCAGCGTCCAGGTACAGGCTGTTGAACTTGACCTCGGTCGGGGAAGTGCCGCTGACCGCGTCCCAGCTCCAGTGCAGGTGGAAAGCGCCCAGCACGCTCGGCAGGCCGTAGTTCTCGCCGTCGCGCAGGCCGGTGCGGAGGCGCAAGTCAACGTTGACTTCCGCCTCGACGTTGAGGTTGACTTCGGCGTCGCCCGAGGCCAGCTGAATGAAGTTCAGGCGGTCGCCGCTGGACTGCAGGTCCATCGTGGTCAGCAGAGAAATGCGCGACGGATCGTTGTCGGGGTCGCCTCCCGGCGTATCGCCGTCCCGGATGACGATCTGGAGGAAACCGAGTTCGCCGACGAGGCAGCGGTCATCGGAGAAGCCGGTCAATCCAGCCTCGGTGAGATCGTTTGGATCTTTAGCCTCACATTGTTGCTGGACGGCCGCTTCCGCCTCGCCGATGCCGACGGCGGCCCCGATGGACAGTTCAGAGTCGTCGAAACCATCCCGGCTTGTGCCGATGTAAGGCCCGTCGTCCCGGCTCAAGCCGAAGTCCACGATCAACTTCCAGCCCGCCTGCACATCGAGCGTCCCGGCGCTGCGCAGGGGCAGGCCCGGCAGCCCGAGGTCAAACGGCAGGGATTCGCCCTCGACGCAGGTGCTGGCGGTCTCGCAGCCCAGCGACGGCGCGCCGGTGTTGCCCAGGCCCTGCCCCAGCGCAAAGGTAACGCGCACGTCGCTGATCGTCCCAATGGACGCGCTGGGCGCGCAGTCGGTTGGGGAGACAAAGCCGCATTTGAGCGCGACGGCGACGTCGGCCGGGCTGACCGTCGTGTCTGCGTCCGGGCCATCCAGCAGGCGCGGCAGGGCTGAGCCTTCCGGCTGATTGAGCGCGTTGTGCAGGGCGCTCTGGATCGTCGTGCTGACGACGCTGGCGTCCGCGCTGCTCTGGAGATCGGCGACGATGTTGGCCAGCGGGGTGATGACGTTGTCGTTGACCGCGCCAACCACTTCAGCCCCGGCCCCGAGCGCGTCGCCAATCAGCGGCAATTTGACGTCGGCGGAAGCGCCGTCCAGATTGGCCTCCAACTGCTCGGTCAATTCTTGCAGCGCCTGGATAATCAGCGTCCAATCCAGCGCCGCGTTGGCAATCTGCGTTCCCAAATCCGGGGGCGTGCTTACGACCCAGCCGGAGGCGTCCATCAGGTCCGGAGCCTTGAAGCCCAGCTCGCCGAGGTAGGTCAGGCTCGCCCCGACGCTCAACGCCAGGGATAAGTTGCCGCAGGCGTCGCCGGTCAGCGTCACGCCATTGGCGCTGCCGCAATCGTTCGTCACGCTCGGGCCGTCGAGGCTGGCGTCCAGGCCGCCGATGAAGCCGGCGATGGAGAAGGTTTCGTTGTTGGGCGTCCCGTCAATGCCGCCCTCGGCCAGCGTGAAGCTCGCGCCGAGCTGCGCCGTGCCGATGCCGAAGACCTGATAACTATCGCCGGGGTCCCAATCGTTTTCTGCGCCGCCGCCGAGAGCACAGGTCAGCGTAGTGGCGGCGACGGCGGTGACGAGGCATTGTGAGCCGTCGGTCGCGTTCTTGAGCGTCGCGCCCACCGGCACTTTGGACGCCACAAAATTCGCGGTGGAGTGGCTCAGCGTCACGGCGTCGGTCACGCCGTCGTGCGCGCCGAGGGTGAGGGTGATGCTCGATCCGACGGCCAGCGCCAGCGGGCCGACGTTTGCGCTGAGGTTGACGTCCTCTGCAGAGACGCCCGCCTCCAATGTCACGCCGCTGGTGTCCACGACCACGATGTCGCTGGGGTCGAACGTGTCGGCTAACGGGATGCCCACATCCAACTGAGCGTGTGCGCGGTATTCGAGCACGAAGGTCGCATTGCTGTTGAGGCCGACCAGACCCGCCGTCCCCGACCCGAGGTCAAGCTGGAGCGGCACGGAGAGCGCTGGGACCGTCCGGTCGCTGGTCGCGCAGGTTCCGATGCCCGCCGCCCCCAGGGCCGGCTGAGGCGACTGAGGCAGTTGGGCAACCATGTTATTAGTCAGGGGCAAGGCCCGTGCAACCGGCGGTGGAGCAGAGAGGACAGCGGGCATGAAAAGCCTGAAGAGGCCAGTGTCTTGCGCCGTCCCCCTCTCCCCAGACTCAACGACCCCGCCCGCCGGGGGCGTCTCCTCTGCGTCTCCAACTGGGGAAGCCTCGCTCGTCGCCGACGCCTCGGGCGTGCCCACCGGCGCCTCGCTCGTCGCCGACGCCTCGGGCGTCCCGCCGGGCATCTCGCTCGTCGCCGACGCCTCAGGCGTCCCACCAGGTACCCCGCTCGTCGCTGACGCCTCAGGCGTCCCACCAGGTACCCCGCTCGTCGCCGACGCCTCAGGCGTCCCACCGGGCGT